>CAIKKE010000118.1 GCA_903827925.1 uncultured Francisellaceae bacterium | reverse complement strand
TTTATAGCGTTTGTCACTCTGACCTAATAATTTTTGAGTTTTTGTAGATATTTTGGTTGACGCTGCACTGCTTTCTGTTGGGATGGAACTACTAGAAATAGGAATCTTAGGTGTATCTACCCTTAAATTTGGAGAAGATACTTGAAACCCTTATTCAACATAATCCCAATATTGATATACCAAATTTAGATAATATTACTCCATTAGAAATCGCTACCCAAAAAGGACATTTAGAAATGGTTTGCGAATTAGAAAAACATACTAATTATCTTCCTTGGATGCAATAAATGGCAAATAAAAACCAACAAGGATTTTTTTCACCACTTAATAGTTCTATAAATCAATATGGAGTTACAATAGTTGATAGAATCGAGTGTGATCCTGCCAAACCACGCACATATTGTTGATAAACATCAATAATAGAAAACTCAAAGGGGTATCTGAGATTATTAGAAAAATTTATTTAACAATTATTTAATTATTATAAATTAAAAATTTTCTATCAGTATCATTAAGCATCATGATCTTTACAATATAATTAGCTTCTGGAATAAATTCTTTGCCTTTTTCTGGCCATTCAAAACAACATATCGAAGTTTGTCCTAAATAATCTCTTATACCAAGAAATTCTAATTCTTTAGGATCTTCTATTCTATACAAATCAAAATGATAAATTGGAATGGTTAATTGAGTATATGGTTCAACAATTGTATAAGTAGGACTTTTAACTGCTCCATTAAATCCTAAGTTTGATAATAAACCTCGCATAAAAGTAGTTTTACCAGTACCTAATTCACCAATTAAATATATAACTAATGAACCTTGCGTATGCTTAACCAAATAATTATTAACTAAAAATGCAGCAATAGATCCAGTTTGTTCTATAGATGAAGAAAGAAAATCACCAATTATTACCATAAAATATAAATGAAAAATTTAAATAAATTACTAAATTAATTGCTAAATTAATTATCTTTAATTTTTCTAATAAATTAGCATATAATGTTTACACATTTTATGCAATTATTTAAGAATTAGGGCCATAATTTAATATGTCGTTAAAGTCATTTAACTTTACAGGTAGTAAAGTCTTAATTATTGGAGACGTAATGCTAGATGAATACTGGAATGGAGATGCAACTAGAATTTCTCCTGAAGCGCCTGTACCTATTGTATTAGTAGATAATAAATATCATCGAGCAGGAGGAGCTGCTAATGTAGCTATCAACATGAGCGCCCTTGGTTGTACTGTAGATTTAATGGGAATTATAGGAGAAGATCAAACTGGTACTATCTTACAAGAATTATTAAATCAACCACCAACAATTAATAATTTATTACTTATTGACAAAAATTATCCAACCATTAACAAATTAAGAATCATTAGCAATAATCAACAATTATTTAGAATAGATAGAGAAAAAAACTTTGATTTATCCTCTTTTGAAAAATTAGTTAATAAATTTGAACAAGCAATTATCAATAATAATTATAAAGCTATAGTTTTATCTGATTACCATAAAGGCACTCTACAAGATCCACAAATATTTATAAATAAAGCTAATGAATATAAGATCCCTATAATTATTGATCCTAAAAATCCAAATTTTTGGATGTTTAAGAATGCTACCGTATTAACCCCTAATTTAAAAGAATTTCAACAAATGGTAGATTTAAATATAAACAACTATTTACCCTCTTCTGCTTTGTATCAGCAAATAATTAGAGAAAAAGGACTTAATTTAATTAAACAATTAAATTTAAAAGCATTAATTATAACTCAAGGTAAACATGGATTAACTTTATTAACTGATAATGAACAAAATCAACATTTTAATCCTCATTGCCGTGAAGTATTTGATGTAACCGGAGCTGGAGATACTGTAGCTGCTATAATTGCAGCATGTATTGCTAGTAATTATAATTTACATCAAGCAGCATATTTAGCAACTATTGCAGCAGGGATTGTAGTAAGTAAATTAGGTACTTCTTATGCATCTATTACAGAAATCACACAAGAATTGTATCAAATTGAAGCACTACAAATTACCAATGATACTAATAATAATGATCTTAAATTAGGGGGCATAGCAGAAGATCAATTATCCACAATTATTCAGCAAAGAAAATTGTTAGGCGAAACTATAGTGCTAGCTAACGGTTGCTTTGATATATTACATGCTGGTCATATTCATTATTTAGAAAAAGCTAAATCTTTTGGGGATCGTTTAATCGTTGCTGTTAATACAGATGAATCAATTAAAGTATTAAAAGGGGAAACACGTCCTATTAATAGCTTGAAGCAAAGAATGCAAGTATTAGCTGGATTAAAAGCAATTGATTGGATAGTTGCTTTTGGCAGCAAAGATGAAATACGTCCTGGTAAATTAATCGCCAAATTAAACCCAGATATATTAATTAAAAGCAAAGAAAATTATAATACTATTGAAGAAATCCCAGAATATGAAGGAGCAACTCACGTAATTAATAATGGTGGACAAGTTTATTTGTTAGATAGACCATTGATTAAAGATTATGATTTATCCTCCACTAAACTTATTGATTCTATTAAAATAAAAACAGATCCATAGGTTAACATTAAAATATAGTTTAAATTTAACCTTAAAATTAGGAATTAAATTATGCATAAAATCAATAACATTAATAGCAGCATAGTAGCCTTAGTAACCCCTATGCAAAAAACCAACCAACATATTGATTATGGCAAATTTAAACAATTAATAAATTGGCATATTGAACAGGGAACTAATGGCATTGTAATTGCAGGATCTACTGGGGAAGCTGCTACTTTAGAAGAGCATGAATGGGTTAAATTATTAGAGACAGCTAAAAATATTATAGAAACCACAAATAATCTAAATAAATTAACAATTATTGCAGGTACTGGTACTAATTGTACTAATTCTACGATTAAAAACACTGCTTTAGCAGAAAATATTGGTGTAGATGCTGCATTAGTAGTTACTCCGTATTATAATAAACCTACTCAACAAGGGTTATTCTTACATTATTCTGAATTAGCAGCTAACACTAAGTTACCTATAATTTTATATAATGTACCTTCTAGAACTGGTTGCGATTTATTTCCAGACACAGTTGCAAAATTAAGTGATATTCAAAATATTATAGGAATCAAAGAAGCAACTGGTAAATTAGAAAGAGTAACTGAATTGAAAAACACCTGTAGAGAAAATTTTGTTTTATTAAGCGGGGATGATGCTAGTTTTGTAGAATTTATGTTATTAGGTGGAATAGGAGTGATTTCAGTAACTGCTAATATACTTCCTGCAATTGTGAATAAAATTTGTAAATTAATGCTTAGTAAACAACCGGGTGCAATTTCTATAGCTAAACAAATTAATTTACAATTAAATTTATTACACAAAATACTAATGATAGAGTCTAATCCTATACCCGTAAAATGGCTACTGGCATATTTAAGTAAAATAGATGAAGCCTATAGATTACCTTTAACTACATTATCTAAACAACATCATGCTGCTCTTATTGAGGCATATCAAAAAGCTGTTAATAATATTGATTTTAAAATTATAGAGGAATGTAATTCATGAAAAAATTAATACTTATTTTAATTAATACACTAATCATTTGCATACAATTAATCTCTTGCACAGGATGTAGAAAATACTTTGCTCCTAACAATCATCATTACAGCAAAATCAATGAACATCCCAAGTTAATAAATGATGATCCAAAATTACAATTAAAGACTAATGATAGGTATGCGATCCCTGCAATTTCTAAAGAATTTAATGAACCTATAAAAGATTTTACTTCCCCACATTATATTAATGAGGATATTGCTAATCAAACTATTACTAGCCCCAAGTTAAACAAAGAAGATAATTCTATGCCTATAGATAATAATCTTGATAAAGATAACAATAATGATAATGACAATTATACCGAAGAAGATGTAGATATTAATTTAGAAGAAACAGATTAAAATAAATAGTTAAATATAAAAAGTTTAGGAGAGGTGCCAGAGTGGTTGAATGGGACGGTCTCGAAAATCGTTGTACTATCAAAGGTACCGTGGGTTCGAATCCCACCCTCTCCGGTTTTTAAATTAAGTAACTATCAATAAAATAATATTATTAGATATCCTTAGCATACAAATTACGATTACCTAACTTAGTTAATTTAAAATTAAATTTACTCCAAAACTTATTAGCATCTAATAAGCCTTCATCTACTTATAATTTAACATATATCTTCCAGCCTACGATTTTCCTGCTCAATAAAACTAGTTAATTCTTTTTCAGTTGGCAGAACAGTTTTATATTTAGATACAAATAATTGTCTACTTTCTTTGAGCACAGAATACTTAACCATAGATTCATCTTTATCTGTACATAAAATAATCCCTAAAGTTGGGTTATCATCTGCACCACGTTTTAATTCATCAAACATACGTACATACATATCCATTTGACCAATATCTTGGTGCGTTAGTTTTAAAGTTTTAAGATCAACAATTACAAAGCATTTTAGAAGATAGTTATAAAACACTAAATCAACATAAAAATGCAAAGTTTCTGTGCTTACACGCATTTGTCTTGCAACGAAAGAAAATCCTTTACCGAGCTCCAATAAAAATTTTTGTAAATGGTTAATAATACTGGATTCCAGAACAGATTCTTTACCTGTTAAATCATCTGGTATATCTAAAAATTCCAGCACATAAGGATCTTTAATAAAATTTGAAGTTTCTTCAGTTTTATTTATCATATCATTTTGAGAAGAGAGCAAACGCCGATAATAACCGCTTTTTATATTACGCTCCAAAAGCCTAACGCTCCAATTTTGTGAACTAGCTTCTTGCAAATAGTATTTACGTTCTTTTTCATGATCTAAACGCATAATTAGACGTAAATGAGACCATCCTATATTGGCTACACACTGTGTAGCCAATTCATTAAAATCTGAAAATGTTTGATAAAATTGCCTGATATTTTTTAGATTAGCTACAGAGAATCCTTTTCCAAAACAATCAGTTAAATAAAGTGATAACGCAACAATAAGCTGTTCACCATACTCTGCACGAACTTTACCGTGCTGTTCTTGTTCAACAATACGTTTGCCTATTTGCCAATAGGTTTTAACCATAATTGTATTTACAGAACGATAAGCTGTTTCGCGTCCAGCATGTAGCAGATCACGGATATCTACAAAAAATTGCTGTTCATTATCTAGGTCTTTTTTATATATCATAATTCAGGTTGTTTTCCTATATTGTTACAGTTGTTTTGTTATATCTATCAAAAATATTGGATCCTTTAACTATCTAGATATACTAACAAAATATATTGCTAGATCTAAATAATTAAATTTATTAGGTTTAAATTGCATTGAACTAAAATTCAGCTCTATTGCCAGTCACAAATTTTTTGGGGTATATTTTCTGGGTATATATTGATCCTTAACTTAAAAACCCCTTATATAACAACACTTTTCCAACAGAATTACAATCCCACCCTCTCCGATTTTTTTAAAAAAATACTTTGTTGGTTATTTCTAAATTTAAAAAAACAAATAGATTTAAATAAATATTATGATATTATAAAATATAAGTATGAGAGAATTTGATGATTATTGGAACAGCAAAGAATTCATAAAAAATACATTTGCTTTATATAAAAAAGCATTAGTAAAGTGCTTTAGGAAAATTTACGTTTGGTATATTTTTTCATCTAAAAATAGATGGTATTTAAGTAAAAATTATAATTTATATAATCCAGTATTCCGAGCTACCGTATATTTATGGGAGGACGGATGGAATATTGCTAGATTTAATGTTCATTACAAAGGTTATCTCTCACAAAATCATGCCAAACAAGTTGCTTTTAAAATGTGGCTTAATGATAGAAGAAAACTTAATAAGAATTACTTACTGAAAAAACTCCATTAGCATTAAAAATAAAAAGGATTTTAATGGTTATTATTACCGAGACTATAAAAATAGTTGATTTAACTAAAATCGATGAAATAACCTTTGAAAAACGCTATGTCGGATGTTTAGTATTAACACAAGACAATAAGATTTTGTTACAACAACGCGGTTCATCTAAATATCATAAATTCCCTGGATTTTTATCAACGTTTGGTGGTTGTATAGAATCAGGAGAAAGTCCTATGCAAGCTTTAGTTCGTGAGTTAAAAGAAGAATTAGGAGCGGATATTGTAGCGGCAGAAGTAATACATTTAGGCGCATATACTGAAGTCGCTACTAATTACACTGATTTAGTTTATAGTTATTTTTGGCATGATAGATTAGGAACTATAACTGGTTGTTATGAAGATGAAGCAAGGTATTACGAAAATTGTGCTCATGTTTTCACACACAAAAAAATTATGGATGATGTAAAATGGCAACTTCAAGAATGCCAGAATAAAGGTTTACTAAAATAAAATTAGCTAAGGAATATATTATGCTTGGGTTAAAACAAATATTTAATGAAGATAAGCTGGCTCAATATGTAGCTGCTTATAAACAAAACAACAAAAATGCTAAGGCTTTATGGGTATTACATTATTGTTATGAACAGGGTTGGCATAATGTTATAATTAATCGTGATAAAGCAATAATTTTTTTAAAAGCAGCCGCCCAAGAAGGTCATGCTGGGGCTAGCTATAAATTAGCAAAGCATTTTTCAAATCTTGATGATACAGAATCGTTAACTTGGCTAAAACATTACACTAGTAAAACAAACACATATTCAAATGTGTATTGATAAAACCGATGATTGCAATGATGAACCTTATTATAATCAACAAGATTATATAGTATTGCTAGAAGGATTTGAAAACACAACACCAAAAATTCCAACAACTACAATTAGACATAGAGTTAAACCATCGTAATTATTTTATTAATATAAAGGTCTTGATTAAAAGAAAACTTTTAATTTAATCGTTAAGGAATAATACAAAAATTAATTTTTTTACTGTTATCATTACAAATACTAGTATTTTGAATCGAATTTAGCTTCTTTAACTTATCATAATCTTTAAGTAATTCTCCGCTAATTTGTTCATTTACTTCTAAATTAGATCTGCGACTACTAAAAGAAAACATATTTAACCAATAATTACTGGTTAAACAAGCAGGTAAACAACCTATCTCTAAATTTGAACAATCAACCTGAAATTCACTATCTTTATTCTTAATATTAGTAATATCTTTATCTTTAGTATTATGATACATATCATTTCCCTATGTTTGTATCTTTACATTATAGTATATTACTTATAAATATTTAGCTATTTTGTAAATTAACCATTTGATGATTTAAATTATTATTATGACAACCATGTTTATAATTATGATCATTATTATTATTAAGATCTGATTTTTTTCCTGTAAAACATAAATCTAAATCGGCTTTTAAAGTTGGATCCCCTTCTTTAATTACCTTATCAATAATTTTACCTAATCCTAATACTGCATAAATCCACATAATAATTCCAATAAACATAATACATGCAACATAAGGAATAGTATTACTTATGTTTCCCACAAACATTAATAATGTAATATAAATTAAAGAACCGCCAGATTTTCCAAATCTAGAAGCTAATCCATCTACTATTGCTTTACTTTTACGTTGATTTTGCTGAGACAAAGGAACAAATACAATCTCTTTAGTTTCATCAAATACCGAATATTTACAAGCTCTACCAAAACATATTTGAATTGAACTCAATAATAAAAATAAATTAGCTGGATTAGATATTAAATTATTTAAAACATTCATAAATAAAGTACCATCTAAAATTACCCCACTAAAAACTCCTAAACTAGTCAATAGCCAAATTAATGGAGTAATTAATGCTGCAATAGTCCAACTATAATAACGGATCACATTACCTGAAATAATAAAAGTAAAAATTACTGCAAGTATTCCAGTTAATATTCCAACTTGACTCATGTATGCATTAACATCTTTACTGTTTTGATAAAATTGCTTAATTTTATATGTCCAAAGAGTATCAGCTAAGTTATATACAATATTATAACTTAATACAATAATCACTATATATCTTAAATATTTTGAACTTATTAAATATTTAAAACATTCAATAAGAGAAATTTTATTTGATTTTTTAGGGATCTGTAGACTTTGAACATTTTCTAAGTGAAATACTGATCTATTCAACCAATAAAACAAACTAATAATCATTAACCCTAAAATTAATACTGAACATAAATGATAAAATACCCATTGACTATTAACATCTAACGGTAACCAAGGGTTATAAGCAATTTTACGCACAAATCGAGCAAATAATCCAGAAAACACCCCTGAACTATTAGCCCCTAAAGCAAAAATTGCATAAAATCTCTTGGCTTCATCAATGGTAGTAACCTCATTTGCAAAGCCCCAAAATAAAGTAGATAGCACAACTGAACTCCACATTTCAGTTAAAACATAAAATACACTAAGATTTAAATGCCTAATTACTGAAATTAAACCACTAAATCCTTGAGCTACTAATAAATGTTTTTGTAAATAATCCGCAACAAAATTTAATTGTAATTTATCATGATTAGGAAATAAAAATACCATAAAAATTGCAAAATAAATTAAAAATCCACTTAACATTGTATAAAATACGCGCTCTCTACTGAATCTGCTAATTAATTTAGTGAAAATATAAGTTAAAATAATCGCTCCGGGTAACACCCCAAAAAACTTCACGAAAGATATTACTTCAACTCCAGATCCCTTGGCAGTTACAATGATTGCAATTTTCATAGTACGCAATACATTATAAATAAAAGTTATGAGAAAAAATAAGGTAAACATTGGTATGAGTTTTTTTAACTCATAATTATGAATTGGCCAAAAAAAACCTCTTAATTTACCAAATTTTTGAGGTTTTTGTTGAGGTTTCTGTTGCATCATGTATTTACTTCAAATAAAGTTAATCTAACGCATTTTTAAGCGGATTCCAATAAAATATCAGAAGTGTTTTTTTTATCAATTAATTCAACTATTGCCATAAGACAATTATCACCTTTACGGTAACCACATCTTAAAATTCTTAAATAACCTCCAGGACGCAATTTAAATCTTGGCCCCAAATCATTAAATAATTTAGCTACTAACCCCTGATCTCTTAGCTTGGCAAAAGCTAAACGACGGTTGCTAACACTATCTTTTTTGCCTAAAGTAATTAGCGGCTCTAATACTCTGCGTAATTCTTTGGCTTTAGGAAGAGATGTTTTAATTAATTCATGTTTTATTACAGATTTTGCCATGTTTAATAACATTAGCCTTCTATGACTAGAAGTTCTGCCTAAATTTCTACCACTAGTTTTATGCCTCATAATAAAATGCTCCTAACACACATAATATCGTGCTTAAATTAATTATTAAATCTAATATAAATTAGATTCAGATATACCACTATTGTTATTATTGCTGGCTTGATTACTATTAGTTGGGAAATTTTCTAATTTAACCCCTAAAGATAACCCTTTAGAAGCAAGCACATCTTTAATTTCGGTTAAAGACTTTTTACCTAAATTAGGTGTTTTTAATAATTCCACTTCGGTTCTTTGAATTAAATCAGCAATTTGATAAATATTCTCTGCTTTTAAGCAATTAGTAGATCTAACTGTTAACTCTAAATCATCTATAGGACGTAATAATAATGGATCTATACTAACAGTTTCCACTTTTTCTGGCTCTTTCTTTTGCTCATCTTGCAATTCTACCAATAAATCTAATTGGCTATTTAAAATTTTTGCAGCAGTACGTATAGCGTCCTCTGCTGTAATCGAACCATTAGTTTCAACTTCTAAAATTAATTTATCCAAATCTGCTTTGTTACCTACTCTAGTATGTTCAACAGTATAACTAACCTTATTAATTGGACTAAAAGAAGCATCTAATTGCATCCACCCTAAAGATTTAACTTCTTGTTCTTCTGCTAACATCATTCTTTGAGATACCGGTTCATAACCACGTCCACGAACTAATTTTACTGTCATATTTAACTCACCATTATGAGCCATATGGGCAATAACATAATCTGGATTGCATACAACCACATCATGAGGTAATTGAAAATCGCTAGCAACAACTACACCTTCTCCTTTCTTATACAAGGTTAATTCTACCATATCTCGACCTTCTAATTTAAAACATAGTCCTTTTAAATTTAATAAGATATTAATAATATCCTCTTGAATTCCTTCCTTAGTAGAATATTCATGCACCACTCCTTCAATACTAACCTCAGTAATAGCACTACCTGGAACAAACGCTAACAATACTCTTCTTAAAGCATTTCCAATAGTATAACCAAGCCCTCTACCTAATGGACCAATACTAACTGTTGCTTTATTAGAATTATGTTCTTGTACACTAATAATACTTGGCTTTAATAACCCACTAACAGTATCTGCCATTAACTATTTCTCCTACAAACAATAAAATTTTCTAAACAATCTTTATATTTAAATATTTTTTACTTTTAATTTACTGCTACTTTGAATATAACTCTACTACCATTTGTTCATTAATATCAGCTGATAAATCTTTTCTATCTGGATATCTTTTAAATATACCTTTCATATTTACAGGATCTACTTCTAACCAATCTGAAAACCCTATACCTTCAGCAACTTTAAGCGCATCTTTAATTCTTAACTGTGATTTGCTTTTTTCTTTAACTGTAATAATATCCCCTGGTTTTACAGAATAAGAAGGAATATTAACTATTCTAGATAAAGAATCATCTCCTCCTGGAATTAGCAAGATTGACTTATGTCTAACTAATTGTCTAGCCTCCGCTCTAGTGGATCCAAATCCCATCCTATAAACTACATTGTCTAACCTAGTTTCTAGAATTAACAACAACATTTCCCCAGTTACACCTTTTAACTTAGCAGCAATTTTATAATAACGACGAAATTGCTTTTCTAAAACCCCATACATGAATTTTATCATTTGTTTGGCTTTAAGCATTGTACCATACTCTGAAATCCTACTTTTTTTAGCTCCATGCTGTCCTGGAGGTGTTGCTAATTTACACTTGGTCTCTATATCTCTACCGCCTAACTTTTTCAAAAAAATATCTGAACCAATTCTACGACTAGTTTTACACTTTGTACCTATACGTCTTGCCATAACTTAAACCTCTATCTACCAAATCACCTCTATTAACTAAATTTTTAGGATTTTAAACTCTACGCTCTTTACTTGCTCGACAACCATTATGCGGGATCCCAGTAGCATCAGTAATTGAAGTTACTTTAAAATGAGATGCCAAAGCACGAGCCGCTGCTTCTCTACCTGGACCTGGACCCTTAATAATAATATCAACCACTCCCATGTTATACGTATCTTTAATCGATTGAGCAACATGTTGAGCAGCTACTTGAGCAGCATAAGGAGTACTTTTTCTAGAACCCTTAAAACCTTGACCACCAGACGTAGACCAACCTAAAGTATTACCTTCTAAATCAGTTATGTACACTAAAGTATTATTAAAAGTAGCAATAATATGCACCCTTCCATTAGAAATTTTTCTTTTAGCCTTTTTAGCTTTTTTAAGCGCATTAGCAGCTGATAATTGCTTATTATTAGACTGTTGCTTTGTTTGTGTACTTTTACTAGCCATCAATGTTTCCTATTAAAAACCTACAAAAAATATTATTTGTCAGAACCTTTTTTACGCCCTTTAGCCGTACGAGCATTAGTTTTTGTCCTCTGTCCGCGAACAGGTAACCTCCGCCTATGTCTTAATCCACGATAGCACTTAATATCTTTCAACCTTTTAATGTCCATGGAAACTTTTCTACGTAAATCACCTTCTACTTGAAATTCACTAACTGCTTGCTGGATCGACTTTATAATTTGATCAGTTAATTCTGATACTTTTGTGCATGGATCTAAACCAATAGTTTTACAAATCTGCAAAGATCTAGTCAAACCTATTCCAAACACACTCAATAAAGCTATCTTAATATGCTTTTTAGGTGGCAAAATAACCCCAGCAACACGTATCATTAAATACAACCTCTCTATTATTTATCTCAAAATTGAAACACTATCAAAACCCGCTTAAAGGCTAACTATATTTAATCAAATAGTCAACATTAAACTACCCTTGTCTTTGATTATGTTTACGAGTTTTTTTACAAATAACCCGTAACACCCTCTCTCTTCTTATAATTCTGCAGCTATCACAGATTACTTTCACTGAAGGCCTAACTTTCATAATTATTTACTCCAATTTCTATAATTCTTTTTTGTTAAACAATTTTTAATTTTGCTTTACGCATTAAGCCTTCATATTGATGCGACATTAAATATGTTTGTACTTGCGCCATAAATTCCATAACTACCACAACTACTATCAATAACGAAGTACCTCCAAAATAAAAAGGCACATTCAAGAAAAGCACTAAAAACTCAGGAATCAAAGAAACAATTGTAATATAAATTGCTCCCATAATAGTTAATTTAGACATAATATCATCTATATACATAGCAGTTTGCTCGCCAGGGCGGATCCCTGAAATAACCGCAGCAGTTTTTTGTAAGTTTTCAGCAGCTTCTTTCGGATTAAACACTAAAGCTGTATAAAAAAAACAAAAGAATACTATAGCTAAACCAAATAAACAAATATATAAAGGCTGTCCAGGGCTTAATGCTGCCGAAATTTTAGTTAAAAAACTAAAGCTATCTGAAGATTTACCAAACCATTGAGAAATAGTAGCTGGAAATAATATAATGCTAGAAGCAAAAATCGGAGGAATTACTCCTGCCGCATTTATTTTTAAAGGTAAATGGCTTTTTGGCATATTATTCCCATATCTAGATTGGTTCTGCTTAGCATGACTTAAATTAATTAATCTTTGTCCTCGCTCTACAAAAACCACTACCGCAATCACTGAAATCAACATCAATAATAACCCTATTAAACCTAAAACATGAATATCTCCTTGTCGAACTCGCTCTAGAGTATTCACAATTGAGTTAGGTAGGTTGGCAACAATACCTGCAAAAATAATTAAAGAAACTCCATTTCCGATCCCACGTTCAGTAATTTGTTCCCCTAGCCACATTAAAAACATAGTACCGGTAACCAAAGTAACACATACTGTAAAATAATAAGTAAAATTAGGTTCCAAACTAGTTGTAGACATAAACTTAGCCATTCCAATAGACTGAAATGCGGCTAAAACCAAGGTAAAATACCTAGTATATTGAGAGATTTTTTTTCTACCGTTATGACCTTCTTTTTTTAATTCTTCAAATTGAGGGATCGCCAAAGTTAATAATTGCATAATAATTGAAGAAGAAATATAAGGCATAATTCCTAAAGAAAAAATACTTAATCTTGATAAAGATCCACCAGAAAATAAATTAAACAACCCAAAAATCCCACCTTTACCATGAGAAAACAATTCAGCTAATTTTTTTGGATCTAAACCAGGAACTGGTACATGAGCACCAATTCTAAAAATTAATAACGCAAACAGTAAAAAAACTAATCTACGCCTTAACTCTACTAATCCACCTCCAGCTCTAGAATGTGTTTTAGTCTTATTGTTTGTAAATTTGCTTTTATTCAACATTTTCTAATAACACTTTACCACCAAATGCCTCGATCAGATGTTGTGCTCCTTTGGTAACTTTAATTGCATCATTAATTTTAACAATAAAAATATGCTTGACTTCCCCAGTCGCAATAATTTTTACATACTTGATAGAATGTTTAATAATATTAGCCAATCTCAAAGCATCCATAGTAATATTAATTTCTTGGTTATTGTTTGATTTGCTTGCTAATTTATTTAATTCCGATAAACGTATTTCCTCTTTAATAAGAGCTTTTTTAGAAGTAAAACCAAACTTAGGCATTTTTCTTTTATATGGTGTTTGCCCACCTTCAAAACCTACTTTATGGTAACCACCAGCGCGCGCTTTTTGCCCTTTATGACCCTTACCACAAGTTTTACCTAAACCTGAGCCTATACCTCTACCTAATTTTTTTGCCGTAAATTTAGAGCCAACAGCGGGCTGCAAAGTATTTAAATACATTGTTAATCACCAATTCGTAATAAATAAGATATTTTATTAATCATTCCTCTAATGCTAGGGGTATCTTGCAATTCTACTACTTGATTAATTTTTTTTAACCCCAAACCTCTCGCAGTAGCTTTATGATCCTCTAGTCTACCTATTAAACTTTTTACTAACTTTACTTTAATTTTATTCATTTACCTATTAAAACTCCATCTTTTTTATTTGAGTATATATTTTGGTTTAATTTTTACCACGCTTAGCTGCCATAAATTCAGGAGAAATCATGTTTTTCAAACCCTTTAAAGTTGCTAATACTAAATTATTTGGATTAGATGATCCTATACACTTAGCTAAAACATTTTGCACACCCAATACTTCAAACACTGCTCTCATCACACCACCTGCAATAATTCCTGTACCTTTAGATGCTGGACGAATAATAACTCTAGTAGCCCCATGTCTCGCAACTATAGGATGATATAAAGTATTATTTGATAATTCTACATGCACAAAATTACGTCTAGCATTTTCCATGGCTTTTTGGATCGCAACTGGAACTTCTCTAGCTTTGCCTCGACCGATCCCAATCCGACCTTTACCATCACCAACAACTACTAGTGCAGAAAAACTAAAGATCCTGCCACCCTTAACCACCTTGGCATTTCTGGATACTGAAATTAGCTTCTCTTGATTACCATCATTTTTAACCGATGGCGATGCTTGTTCGGAATTTACTGCTGGATTAACTGCCATAAAATTCTCTCACCTTAAAAACTTAAACCATTTTCTCTAGCTGAATCAGCTAAAGCTTTAACCCTACCATGATATTTAAAACCACCTCTATCGAAGGCAATTTTATCTACTTTATCTTTACAACGCTCTGCTACTAATTTACCAACTAGTTTAGCAATATTAATCTTACCACTAGTAGTTAACAACTCTTTATCTTGCTTAACAGTTTTTTCTAAGCTAGAAGCACTAGCTAAAACTTTACCATCAATTGCAATAATTTGAGCGTATATATGTCTAGGAGTTCTATGCACAGATAAACGCGCAACATTAAGATGCTTAATTGTTTTTCTAATTTTTTTTATTTTGCGTTGACGCGCCAAAGAATTACTCATAAAAATATCCTCAATCAGCTTACAGCCAATATATTACTTCTTGCTAGATTTTGTTTCTTTTAAAATGATTACCTCATCTACATACCTAACACCTTTACCTTTGTATGGTTCAGGCTCTCTAAATCTTCTAATATTAGCCGCCACTTGTCCAACTAATTGTTTGTCTGCTCCGTAAATCACAATATCAGTTACAGAAGGAGTTTCTATCTTAATCCCTTCAGGAACAATATACTCAATAGGGTGAGATTTTCCTAAACTTAATTCTAACTTATTACTATTAATTTTAGCTTTGTATCCGACTCCATGTAATTGTAATTTCTTGACAAATCCTTCGGTTACCCCTTTTATATGATTACTTATAACTATAAAAGTTGTACCTTGTATTGCTTTAGCTAATTGACTTTCATCTTTACGTATAACACTTAATTGATCGTTTTCAATCTTAATTAAAACTATATTATGCAACTTATGCTGTAAAGTTGCAGTTGCACTTTTAATTGTAACTAGATCACCTTGTTGATCTATGCTGACCTTTGCGGGAATAGTTATTGCTTTTTTAGCTAAACGAGACATAAATAATACCTAATATAAATTAATTATTCTACTAAACATATAACTTCGCCACCTTGAGATAATTGCTTAGCTTCCACATCACTTAAAACCCCTTTAGGAGTAGAGATAACAGAAATACCTAAACCACCTAAAATTTTAGGTAAATTGTCTTTACTTTTATACACTCTTAACCCAGGTTTGCTAACCCTAACTATTTTACTAATAACTGGCTTACCTTTGTAATATTTTAAATCTACCAATATTTCAGCTTTATTATTATTTAAATTATTTACTGTATATTTTTCTATATAACCTTCTTTATGAAGAACATTTAATATAGCTTGTTTTATCTTAGAATAAGGAACAACAACACTAGACTTTTTTGCCATATGCCCATTTCTTAATCTAGTTAATAAATCTGCAACTGGATCCTGCATACTCATAATATTACCAACTCGCCTTATGTAATCCTGGAATGTAACCTAGCATAGCATATATTCTAATCATATTTCTACACAACCCAAATATTCGATAAACTCCTCTAGCTCTTCCAGTAATTTTGCATCTTTTAGTTTCGCGAACTTTACAGGAATCCTTAGGTAGTTTGCTAATAGCTGCTTGGGCTAACTCTTTTTCTTCTAAAGTAGCATCCTTAGAATTAATTACCGCCCTTAAAGCTGTTCTTTTATTAAAGAATTTATTTCTTAAATAAGTTCTTTGATCTTCTCTTCTAATCATACAACGCTTAGCCATATTTTATATTAAACCCTTATATTTTATATTTAATCTCTAAACGGAAATTTTAAAGCAGTTAATAAAGCTAAACCTTCCGCACTGCTCTTAGAATTAGTAGTGATACAAATATCTAATCCACGCATCTCAGTAATTTTGTCATACTCAATCTCTGGAAATACTATTTGTTCTTTAATTCCCATACTATAGTTACCCTGATTATCAAACCCTCTTTTATTTAAACCACGAAAATCACGGATCCTTGGTATTGCTATACACAATAATTTTTCTAAAAATCTATACATTTTTTCTTTACGCAAGGTTACTTTGCAGCCAATTGGCCAACCAGCTCTAACTTTATAAGTTGCAATTGATTTTTTAGCATTAGTAATTACTGATTTTTGCCCAGCAATCAAAGTCAATTCTTCAGAAGCTTGAGTTACTAATTTGCGATCATTAACCGCCTCACCAACACCCATATTCAAAGTTACTTTAAGTATGTAAGGAACCTGCATAATATTTTTATAATTAAATTGCTGCTTTAATTGCCCTACAACTACATCTTTATAATATTGTTTTAAATTTATCAAATTAGACATCAATAACCTCTTGGTTGGATTTAAAATACCGTACTTTCTTTTCCCCTTGTTCTTTATTTGCCAACTTAAACCCAACTTTACTTGCCTTATTTGTAGTAGGGTTTAATAATGCTATGTTGGAAATATCTATCGGCATCTCTTTACTTAATATTGCACCAGGGGAATTTTTTGCCGGATCTGCTTTTTTATGCTTTTTAACTAAATTTATACCTTCAACTAAAGCTTTTAGAATTTTTTTAGGTTCACATTTATTATAAATAACTTTTAAAACTGAACCTTGTTTACCCTTATCTTTGCCAGCTATAATTTTAACTAAATCTCCACTTTTAATCTTTTGCATACAATTACCTTTTCTATATTACTTCAGCCGCTAAAGATATAATCTTCATAAACTTTTCAGTTCTAAGCTCTCTAGTTACCGGACCAAAGATCCGAGTACCAATTGGTTGTAATTGATTACTTAGAAGAACTACTGCATTTCGGTCAAAGGCAACCTTAGAACCATCCTTCCTTCTAACCCCGTGCCTAGTTCTAACTACTACAGCAAAATGAACATCACCTTTCTTTACCTTACCATTAGGGATAGCATTCTTAACACTAACCTTAATTACATCCCCAATTGCAGCATATCTTCTTTTAGAACCGCCTAAAACTTTTATGCACATCGCTTGCTGAGCACCGCTATTATCGGCCACATCTAGCTTAGTTTGCATTTGAATCATAATACACCTTAAAAAAATATATACGCGTAACAAATAACGCGTTAAAATTCTACTGTAATTAACCTATATTTTCAACGACTGCTTTTTTAATTATATTTAATAATACCCAAGATTTAGTTTTAGAAATTGGTCTACTTTCTTTAATTTGCACCAAATCTCCAATGGCAGATATTTGATCTTCATCATGCACATGAAATTTAGAAAACTTGGTAATAATTTTTTTATATAAAGGATGAGCTACTTTTCTATCTACTCTAACTACTATAGTCTTTTGCATTTTACCACAACTAACTACTGTACCATGTAGTTCTTTAGTATTATATTCTTGGATATTAATTGGTTTTTTCTTCATATTCATAGCTTACAACCTTTGTTATTTAATTGGCCTTTTTTTCTTTTAACAATGTAAACGCTCTAGCAATATTCTTTCTAATAAATTTTAACTTTTGCGTAGATTTTAATTCACCGATAGAATGTTGCATTTTCAACTTAAATTGTTGTTTTATTAACTCTTGCAATTCATTTTGCAATTCAACTACATCTAAATTTCTCCATTTAGCTATTAAATCTGCTTTTAAATTTACTTTTTCTTTATTTTCTTTTTCTATCATCATAATTAGAACAACCCTAATTTTTACCTAACAGCTTATCTAACCGTTCTATTCACAAACATAGTTCTTACTGGTAATTTGGCGCTAGCTAACTTTAAAGCTTTTTGAGCAATTTCAGAACTAACACCTTCTAATTCAAATAACATTTTACCAGGTTGAACTTCTGCTACCCAATATTCTACACTACCTTTACCAGATCCCATTCTAACTTCTATAGGCTTTCTAGTGATTGGCTTATCAGGAAAAATTCTAATCCAAACTTTACCACCTCTTTTTATATAATGAGTAATAGCCCTACGAGCTGACTCTATTTGCCTAGAAGTAATCCTCGCTAAATCTAAACTTTTTAACCCAAACTCACCAAAACTAACCTTAGTACCGTTGGTTGCGATCCCTTTATTTCTACCTTTATGCTGCTTACGATAAGCAGTTTTTTTTGGTTGTAACATATAACTTCTTCTCTCTAAAAATTATGAAGCACTAGAAGGCTCTACAGCTAAATTGTCCTCTTTAACAGCGCGTAAAATTTCTCCTTTAAAAATCCACACCTTAATCCCAATAATTCCATAAGTTGTCTTAGCTATAGCTTCCGAATAACTAATATCTGCTCTGAAAGTATGTAATGGCACCCTACCTTCTCGATACCATTCGGTGCGCGCTATTTCCGCTCCATTTAAACGACCTGCAACTGCAATTTTAATCCCTTTAGCTCCTTGCTTTAAAGAAGTAGCTACTGCTCTTTTCATTGCACGACGAAACATTACGCGTTTTTCTAATTGATTAGCTACACTTTCTGCAACTAAAATTGCTTCTAATTCTGGTTTACGTACTTCTTCAATATTAATTTGAATATTGGCATTAAACTTTTTACTTAAAAATAATTTTAATTTACCAACATCTTCACCACCTTTACCTATAACTATTCCAGGTTTAGCTGTTCTTAAAAGAATCTTGATATTTTTTTTAGCAACATTACCACCTGTACGTTCGATTATAATATCGCTAATACAAGATCCATCTGGTAAAAATTTATAAATACTTTTTCTAATTTCGATATCACCTTGTAAAGTGCTGGCAAACCCTCGATGATCTGCGAACCATTTTGCACTACTGGATTTTATAATACCTAATCTAATTCCAATTGGATGAACTTTTTGTCCCATAATTTACCTTACTTGTTGCCTACATCAACCATAATAGTTATATGACAATTCCTTTTTATAATTTTATTACCACGACCTTTAGCTCTAGGCATAAATCGCTTTAAACCACCAGCTTGATCTACAAAAATTTTACTGATTTTTAATAAATCAACATCTAAACCATTATTATTTTCAGCATTAGCAATTGCAGATTCTAATAATTTTTTTATTAATTTAGCTGCTTTTTTATTACTAAAACTTAAAATATTAGAAGCAGTTGCTACGCTTTTATTTCTAATTTGATCAGCAACAAGCCTTACCTTTTGCGCAGACATTCGCGCATATTTCAAAGTTGCAGATACTGACATGTATATTTCTCCAAATCAATAATTAATTTATTTTTTATCTTTTGCAGCAGTTTTTCTATCACCAGAGTGAGCTTTAAAAGTTCTAGTAGGAGCAAATTCTCCTAACTTATGCCCAACTAATGCTTCTGTAACTAAAACTGGTATATGCTGCTTACCATTATGTACTAACATCGTTAAACCTATCATTGAAGGCACTATTGTAGAACGCCTTGACCAAGTTTTAATTGGCTTACGATCATTATTTTCATTGACTCTTCTAATCTTTTTAATTAAACAAGCATCAACAAACGGGCCTTTTTTAAGCGAACGTGTCATCTAAAAACCTCTAATTTTAAAAATTAAAAAAATAATAACTTTACACATATAACAACACAACTATTTATTAAATTTATTTTTTACGAGCTCTTACTAATAATCTGTTACTGCGACTTTTGTGTCTTGTCTTAACACCTTCTAATAACCCCCAAGGAGAACAAGGATGTCTACCACCATTAGTTCTCCCTCCCATTGGATGATCGACTGGGTTTCTGGCTATTCCTCTAACTTTAGGTCTAATGCCTAACCATCTACTTCTACCAGCTTTACCTAATTTTTTCAAATTATGCTCTACTTTACTAACTTCACCAACTGTTGCCTTACAGGTAGCTAATACTTTACGCATCTCACCAGACTTTAACCGCAAAGTTACATGTTTACCTTCTTTAGCAAGCAACTGAGCAGAACAACCTGCGCTCCTAGCTAATTGTGCTCCTTTACCTGGTTTTAATTCTATACAATGAACTACAGTACCTACAGTTATATTTCTAAGAGGCAATGAATTGCCTATAATAATTTCTACGCTTAAACCAGATTGAATTTTATCCCCAACTTTAAGACCATTTGGAGCAACTATATATCTTCTTTGACCATCTATATATTTTAATAAAGCAATATTGGCAGTTCTATTAGGGTCATGCTCTATTCTTTCTACAATAGCAGGAACCCCATCCTTATCACGCTTAAAGTCAATTAATCTATAAAGACGCTTATGACCTCCACCACGTTGCCAAATAGTAATTCTACCTAAATTATTTCTACCAGTAGCTCTAGTAACATGAGAAACCAATGATTTATGCGGTCTACCCGTATATAAACTTGGATCTTTTATACTTACTAATCCTCTTAAACCTGGAGAAGTTGGTTTATGGTTTATTATTTTAACGCTACTCATAATTAATTTAACCTACAAATCTTATTGATTAATAAATTCCAAAATTTTTATGTCTTGACCTTTTTGTATTCTAACTATAGCTTTTTTCCAATCAGATTTTTTACCTATGCGTTGTTTAAACATTTTAGTTTTTCCATACATATTTATAGTAGCAACCTGTTCTACTTTAACCTTAAATAAACCCTCGATTGCATTTTTTATTTGCACTTTATTAGCCCAAGTAGCTACCTTAAATACTAATCTATTGTATTTGTCAGACATTTTATTAGTTTTTTCAGTAGTTAATGGCGCCAAAATTACTTTATACATTTCTGAAATAACCGCACTCATAATAAAGCCTCATTTATTTTATTTACTGCTTGCTTAGTAATAATTACTTTTTCATGCTTTATCAAACTAACAGGATCTATTCTTTTAACCTCACATACTGATAAATATGATACATTTCTAGCAGCAAGATGTAAATTTCTATTTAATTCTTCAACTATAATTAATCCAGAAATTTTATCGTTAATTTGATAATCTTTCAATTGGCTGATTAAATTTTTAGTTTTAGGTTGGGCAACTGTAAAATCTTCTACCACTTGCAATCTGTTTTGTCTAATCAACTCAGATAAAATACAGCTCATTGCTATTTTATACATTTTACGATTTACTTTTTGCTTGAAGCTTCTTGGAGTGGCAGCAAAAACAACCCCACCACCTCTCCATAATGGACTACGAATAGTACCAGCACGAGCTGAACCTGTACCTTTTTGCTTCCAAGGTTTTCTGCCGCCACCTCTAACTTGTGCTCTGGTTTTTTGAGCCTTAGTTCCAGAACGAGCACCAGACAAATAAGCAGTTACTACTTGATGCACTAAAGGTTCTTTGAATTCTCTGCTAAAAACTTGATCAGCTACTACTATCTGCTCTTTAGACTCAGAATCATTTTTATTTGATACTACTAACTCCATAGAATTTCTCTCATATGCAAAAACTTAATTTGAATAACTAATCAAAAATCAACTAACTTGTTTTTTATTCTTATGCTTAACCGCAAATTTAATAATTAAACTACCATTATCTTTCCCTGGAATAGCGCCGTGCACTAATAATATATTACGCGAATCATCTACTTCAATTACTTTTAATGATTGGGCGGTAACTTTACTATTTCCCATATGCCCAGCCATTTTTTTACCTTGCATTACTCTTCCAGGAGTTTGGTTTTGCCCTATAGATCCTGGAGCTCTATGCGACAAAGAATTACCATGACTCGCATATTGTAAGCTAAAATGATGTCTTTTATGCACCCCAGCAAACCCACAACCTTTAGAAACCCCAGTTACATCTACTAATTGACCTGGCTTTAAAATTGAAACCTTGATCTCATCTCCAATTTTAAATTGCGACAACTCTTCTGGAGATACTTTAAATTCCCATAAACCACGTCCAGCTATAACATTAGCTTTTGCATAATGTCCAGCTAAAGGCTTATTTACCTTATGAGATTTACAAGAACCAGTAGTTACCTGCACTGCACAATAACCTTCCTTTTCAAGATTTTTAATTTGAGTGATCCGATTTGGTTCTATCATAATAACCGTAACAGGAATAGCAGTACCATCTTCAGTGAAGATCCTTGTCATCCCGCATTTATGTCCTACTAAACCAATACTTCGCATACCTAATGCCCCATTATTTTAATTAAATTTCTAATAAACTTTTAAAACTATTTTACCTTGATTTGAACATCTACCCCTGAGGCTAAATCTAATTTCATTAAAGCATCTACAGTTTTATCCGTAGGCTCAACAATTATAATTAATCTTTTATGTGTACAAATTTCATACTGATCCCGTGCATGCTTATCCACATGTGGAGAAATTAAAATGGTCATCCTTTCCTTATGAGTAGGTAAAGGTACTGGGCCTTTAACCTGGGCTCCAGTTCTTTTGGCCGTATCCACAATTTCTTCTGCAGCCTTATCAATCAATACATGATCAAAAGACTTAAGACTGATTTTAATAGACTGATTTCCAGTCTTTATAGACGGACTACTCATAATTTACCTCGTTAACCTTCACCTCTTTATTAAAAGTCATCCTATATCTCTTACTCTATGATCTTAACTACAACTCCAGCACCCACTGTACGCCCACCTTCTCGGATCGCAAAACGAACCCCTTCTTCCATAGCAATAGGCGCATGTAAATCCACATTCATCTTAGTGTTATCTCCAGGCATTATCATCTCTACACCTTCTGATAAAATTACTTCTCCGGTTACATCTGTAGTTCTAAAATAAAACTGCGGACGATAACCTTTGAAAAATGGAGTATGACGTCCCCCTTCTTCTTTAGATAACACATAAACTTCAGCTTCAAATTTTTTATGAGGAGTTATGCTGCCTGGTTTAGATAAAACTTGCCCACGCTCTACATCATCCTTTTTTGTGCCCCTTAAAAGTATTCCAACGTTATCCCCTGCTCGACCTTCGTCTAACAGTTTTTTAAACATTTCAACACCCGTACATGTAGTCTTCTGAGTATCTCTTATTCCTACGATTTCAACTTCTTCGCCTACTTTTATAATGCCTCTTTCAATCCTTCCTGTGACTACAGTACCTCTTCCAGATATTGAAAATACATCTTCTATTGGTAACAAAAATGGTTTGTCAATTTCTCTTATTGGAATGGTAAAATATTTATCCATAGCTTCCATCAATTTAACTATCGATTGTTCCCCTAATTCTCCCTTATCTCCCTCTAAAGCTTTTAAAGCAGAACCAATTACTATCGGGATATCATCTCCTGGAAAATCATAACTAGTTAACAACTCTCTTACTTCCATTTCCACTAAATCTAACAATTCTTTATCGTCCACCATATCTGCTTTATTCAAATACACCACCATCTTAGGTACACCTACTTGGCGCGCTAACAATATATGCTCTCTAGTTTGTGGCATAGGACCATCCGCTGCTGATACTACCAAAATTGCTCCGTCCATTTGTGCCGCACCAGTTATCATGTTTTTTACATAATCAGCATGCCCCGGACAATCTACGTGCGCATAATGTCTTTCTTTAGAGCGATACTCTACGTGAGTTGTGGATATTGTTATTCCTCTTGCTCTTTCTTCTGGAGCTTTATCTATATCTGCATAATTCTTAGCATCGCCACCAAATAATTTTGACAATACCATAGTGATCGCGGCAGTTAAGGTTGTTTTCCCGTGATCTACGTGACCTATTGTTCCCACATTGATATGTGGCAAATCTCTTTCAAATTTAGTTTTTACACCAGATGACATCGGAAATCTCTCCTTCTAAAAATATTCAAAAAATAACAATAACAACAATTAATAACTTAAAAATCCCAAACTAACAAACTTTTTTATTTTATTACTAAAACCTCTATGCAGAACGTTCCTTTATAATACCAGCTGCTACACTAGAAGGCGCCTCTACATAACGTTTAAATTCCATACTATAACTAGCCCTACCTTGCGTTATAGATCTAACATCCGTAGCATACCCAAACATTTCAGACAACGGCACTTCAGCTTTAATTTGCTTACCAACTACTCCATCTTCCATACCTTGAATAATCCCACGCCTGCGATTTAAATCACCCACTACATCCCCCATATATTCTTCGGGGGTAGTAACTTCAACTTTCATATACGGTTCCAAAATAACTGCCCCAGCTTTTAAAGCCCCAGCTTTAAAACACTGAGACCCTGCGATTTTGAAAGCTATTTCACTGGAGTCAACATCATGATAAGAACCATCAAATAATGTCACTTGTACATCAAGCACCGGGTAACCAGCTAATACTCCATTTTGGGTTTGTTCGTAAACCCCCTTTTGAACCGCCGGAATATATTCTTTAGGTATTGACCCACCAACTATACTATTTATAAACTTAAATCCACTTCCTCTTTCTCCTGGTTGAATGCGTAACCACACATGCCCATATTGCCCACGCCCACCAGTTTGTCTAATATACTTACCTTCTTGTTCTATAGATTTAGTAACCGCTTCACGGTAAGCAACTTGAGGTTTACCAACATTAGCACCAACCCCAAACTCTCTTAACATTCTATCTACAATAATCTCTAAGTGTAGCTCTCCCATACCAGCAATGATTGTTTGCCCAGATTCTTCATCAGTCTTAACTCTAAAAGAAGGATCTTCCTGGGCTAACCTACTTAATGCTAACCCCATTTTTTCTTGATCTTGTTTGGTTTTTGGTTCAACCGCAATACTAATTACCGGTTCTGGAAATTCCATGCGCTCTAAAATAATTGGATTACCAATATCGCTTAAAGTATCACCAGTAGTGGTGTATTTAAGACCAATAGCAGCAACTATATCTCCCGCATAAGCTTCTTTTATTTCTTCACGATTGTTAGCATGCATCTGCAATAATCTACCAAATCTTTCTTTTTTATCTTTTACAGTATTAACCGCTGAATCTCCAGATTTCAAGACTCCAGAATAGACTCTCAAATAAGTTAAAGTGCCAACATATGGATCGGTAGCAATTTTAAAGGCTAACGCTGAAAATGGGTGATTATCTTCAGCTATTCTTTCAGCTTTAGTTTCACCATCCATTAAAACCCCACTAACCGGCGGAACATCTAAAGGAGAAGGCATATAATCAATAATCGCATCCAACATCGCTTGTACGCCTTTATTCTTAAAAGCTGAACCGCATAACACCGGAACTATTTCATTGTTTAAAGTAAGTTTTCTAATTCCAGCTTTAATTTCTTCTAATGATAAATCTGATTGCTCTAAATATTTTTCCATCAATTCTTCAGAAGTCTCTGCGACTGTTTCTAAAATATTTTCTCTTAAAACTTCACACTGTTCCTTAAGTTCTTCAGGTATTTCTTTTAACTCAAATCTAACGCCTTGAGTTTGATTATCCCAATAAATTGCTTGCATTTTAACTAAATCAATTACACCTAAAAAATTTTCCTCTGCACCAATCGGGAATTGAATAGGCAAAGGATTTGCCCCTAAATGAGTTTTAATCTGTTCCACTACTCTTAAAAAATTAGCACCAGCTCTATCCATTTTATTAACAAAAGCTAATCGCGGAACTTTATATTTATTAGCTTGACGCCAGACAGTTTCAGATTGAGGCTCAACCCCACCTACCGCACAAAAAACTGCACAAGCACCATCTAAAACTCTTAAAGAACGCTCAACTTCTATAGTAAAATCAACGTGCCCTGGAGTATCTATAATATTGATCCTATGTTCAGGATAAGAGCCATCCATGCCTTTCCACTTACAAGTGGTCGCCGCAGAAGTAATCGTAATTCCACGCTCCTGTTCCTGAACCATCCAATCCATAACAGCCGCGCCTTCATGGACTTCCCCAATTTTATGAGACACCCCAGTATAATATAAAACTCTTTCAGTTGTAGTGGTTTTTCCCGCATCTATATGCGCCATAATCCCAATATTACGGTATCTTTCAATTTTGGTTTTACGCGAACTAACTGACACAATTACCTCTTATCAATATACTATTAATACTTACTAAAATGTGCAAACGCTTTATTTGCAGCAGCCATACGGTGAGTGTCTTCTCTCTTACCTATAGCCCCACCTTTACCTTTACTGCCACCGGTAGAGCTGTTTTCGTCTGAAGCATCAATCAACTCTCCAGCTAAGCGCTTAACCATACCTTTCTCGCCACGCTTTCTAGAATAACTGATTATCCAGCGCATCGCTAAAGCTAAAGCTCTAGATGAATTCACTTCAATCGGTACTTGAAAAGTAGCCCCACCAACTCTCCTAGCTTTTATTTCAACCACTGGAGATGCGTGTTCTAGAGCTTTTTTAAATACCAACAATGGTTCTGCAGCTTTTATTTTTTCTTTAATAATTTTTAAAGCCCCATAAACAATTTTTTCTGCTATAGACTTTTCACCTTTACTCATAACACAATTAATAAATTTAGTAACTACTTGATCCTTATAAATCGGATCCGGTTGAATTTTTCTTTTTTCAGCCACTCTTCTTCTAGACATGTTACACTACTTCCCCTTTGCACCTTTTTTGTCGGTTTTAGCCCCATAAACTGAGCGAGCTTTTTTACGCCCTTTAACTCCAGCAGCATCATGACTACCACGAACCACTCTATATCTTACCCCGGGCAAATCTCTAACTCTTCCACCGTGAATTAAGACCACCGAGTGTTCCTGCAAATTATGGCCTTCCCCCCTAATGTAAGCGGTTACTTCATGACCATTTGTCAAACGCACCCTACAAACTTTACGCAAAGCTGAGTTAGGTTTTTTTGGGGTTTGAGTGTAAACCCTTAAACATACTCCTCGCTTCTGCGGACAACCTTCTAAAGCAGGGGTTTTACACCTTTCTTTTATGCTTTTTCTACCATCTCTAACCAATTGGTTAACAGTCGCCATTTAAAAAACTCCAATTAATACTCACTTGCTTTTATTAAATATATAAATTTTTAAAGAAATATACTATTCAAACTGCAAAATTTTACCGCACCAAATAAGTACTGTCAAACTAAATTAAATAAACAAGCTCCAGATAAAGTTTCTGTGATTTTGTTATCATTTTAACTAACTTTGGTGTAAATTTTATTTAAAAAATTATAATAAAACAAACTAAATAAAACCAGCAAGATAAAATTTAAGATAATAAGCTTAAGATAAAAATAACATAAAATAAATTGCTATACTAGATCTTTATTAAACATAGTAATAAAATAGTAAAATAATTATTAATAATTATTTTTATTTTTAAAAAATTAATTTAGCATTTAGAATGAACTATAGTTAAAATATGGAATATATTACAGTAAACATTTTAGGTAAAGAATACCAAATATCTTGTCCTTTTGAATTTAGAGAAGAATTAATTAAAGCTGCAACTTATGTAGATCATAAGATGTTAGAAATTCGTAACAAAGGAAAAATTATCAGCTTTGAAGGAATGTTAATAACTGCATCAATTAACATTGCTTACGAAGTTATACAAAAAGAACATCAGAATATGACTAATGCGCAACTTCTAGTTGAAAATTTAACCTCGATGAAAGACAAGTTAAATAATGCTATTAAAAATCCTATTTCTAGCAATAAATTAAAATTCGAGTACAATAATAATAATTATTAAAAATTTTTTATTAATATTTTTATATATTTCGGCGCAAACTGGGTTTACCAGTATAATTAAAGATGTTTTGAGCCTATAATCAAATATAAGGGAGCTATTCCGCAATGTGGTGTGCATGTCTGCCGATGAGTAGAAAGCCTAATGCATTGTTTTTAGCGCCCACCTTGAACTAAGGGTTCAAGATACTAATTATACGGTAAACTCGGCAAGCGCCCTTTAATTTAATCCCTTTTATAATTCTTAGTAATATGCAACAGAATAATTTTTATGCAATCCAATATTTCTTCCAAAAAAGAGATCCGTAAATTAATTAAGCAAAAAATTATTAGTTTGCCTTTAACTACCAAAAATTTAGCTACTGATTTAATTTTTAATAAAATTATAACTTTATTAAGTAATCAAGAATTTTCAAAAGTGCAATATTTTGGAGGTTATTGGCCTCTAAATCATGAGTTTAATACTATTCATTTAATTAATTATTTATTAAATAATAATAAATTTTGCTATTTACCAACTATAAATTATCAAGAAAATACTTTAAATTTTATTAAATATACTTCTGAAACCAAATTAATTACAAATAAATTCAGAATTTTAGAACCAGAATATTATTCAGAACAAGAGCAAATCAACCCAGAAAATTTAGAAATTATTTTTATGCCAAGCATTGCTTTTAATCAACAAGGTAATAGAATTGGTAGCGGATTAGGCTATTATGATCGTACTCTAAATAAAATTCCGAAAAGTAAACTTGCAAAAATTAAATTAATTGGACTTGGATTTACTCAACAACAACTAGATAGCTATAACTTTATTAAGTTCAACCAAGATCCATGGGATGTAAACTTAGATTATATAATTACTGATAAAGATATTATAATTGTTTAAGATTACATGGCAGGGATGTTCAGCGAACAGCCCTGGGTTACAGGGATAGTCATCAATCTAGGTGAGTCATTTAATCTGGAGACTGTCCCTAAATCTTTATCACGAATATGTTTTTGCGACCATTCTAATAATCCTATAATTTTGTGCTTTTTAAGATCTTCATCTGACATCTGAGTAATATCAACTAAATGTGCAGGTTCGATTAAAGTCTTTAGCGCAAGATTACTATCGTAAAATAAATCTAAAATATTTAAGCCATATGGGTAAGGCTTCTGCGTTCCATTATAAAATACTATTGGAAATACTATCGGTAGATGAATAGCTTTAGGATGCAATAACAAATGATTTTCCATTATAGCTACTTGATTTAGTTACAAGCTAATATCTAAAAATTTAAACATCTAATATTTATTTTAATTTTACTTGATTATAACCTACTTTCCTAGACTAGATAAACAATTTTTATAATTAGCAAAAAATAATTATAAAAATTTACCATAATTAATAATTAATATTAATTATTAT
>CAIKKE010000117.1 GCA_903827925.1 uncultured Francisellaceae bacterium | reverse complement strand
TGTATTAACCCCATTTTTAGTACCAATCTTTAAAAAGATCTTTTATAAATTATATAAAAAAAATTTAAAAAAACAATTGTTTTTATTGTTGTAACTGTGGAGTTGTGGGTAACGCTTTAGCGTTATCCATCAAATCCACAGGAAAGTTAACCTTATTAAGATTACATAAAAAATCTATAGGACTAACATTGTTAAGAGATTCGTGAGGCCTATAATAATTATAATCTTCTATCCAATTAGCTGTAACTGTATTAATTTCTTTTAGATCTCTAAATGAATAAAGATCTAATATTTCTTGTCTAAATGTCCTATTAAACCTCTCAATATAAGCATTTTGAGCTGGAGAACCAGGCTCTATAAAATCTAATAAAACATTGTTTTTTAAAGACCAATTTTTTAAATTTTTAGAAATCATTTCTGGACCATTATCTAATCTTATTTTTTTAGGGTAACCTTTTTTACAGGAAATATCTTCCAAAAATGAAACTACTTTCTTACTGGAAATTGAATAATCAATTTTAATTCCCAAACATTCTCTATTAAAATCATCAATAACATTAAAGGTTCTAAATTTACGTCCATTTCTTAAGCTATCACTCATAAAATCTATAGACCAACATATGTTAGGAGATATCGGTTGAGCTAATGCTTCAGGATTTCTATTAGGTAATCTTTTTCTTTTTTTAATTCTTAATGCTAATTTTAATTCACAATAAGCACGGTAAACTTTTTTATGATTCCATTTATAGCCTAATAGTTTAAGCTTGTTAAACATTTTTCTAAAACCATATCTAGGATATTCTTTAGCCAACAACATCAACTTCTCCTTAATTATTAAATATCCTTGATTAGTCTTAGCATTATATTTATATAAACTCCTTGAAATACTAAGTAATTTACAAGCTTTATTAAGACTAATTGGATAATTATTAATCATATTTAACACTAATTTACGTTTATCTGTTGGCGTTACAACTTTTTTTCTACAATTTCTTTTAAAATTTTATGCTCTAAACAAACATCAGCATACATTTTTTTTAATCTAGAATTTTCTTCTTTTAGCCTTTTAAATTCAACTAAATCTGAAATTGTCATACCATAGTATTTATCTTTCCAAGTATAGTAAGTGCTATTAACGATACTATGCTTACGACAAATATCAGTTACGCTTATTCCAGTTTCTCCTTCTTTTAAAATAGTTAAAATTTGAGCTTCAGTAAATTTTTTCTTCATAAGTCCTCCAAATAAATAATACCATTTTCTTTTTAAAAAGTGGTACTAATTTTGGGGAGTATTACCAATTCAACCTACAACTAATTAATTAATAAAGTTTATTACTTTATTAAAGTTATAACTAAATTGAACCGAATTTCTAATTAATAATACAAGAATATTATTTAAATTAGACAAATTAGGTAAATTTTTTAATATGCAATCATATTTACACCAATTTAAAAATAAACTTAATAAAACTGCTAAATCTAATGTCAATTCAGACAATCTATCGGAAACATTAGAAGATTTAGAAAAATCAGAAATTTTAGAAGATTTAAAAGATCCATCTGAATTAGAATTAGATTTAAATAATAATATCCAAGAATTAGAAGAAAATCCGGAACAATTAAAAGAAACTATTTATTTTAAATATAAAGATCCTATAGAAATATATTTAAAAGAAGTAAGCATTGCTCCATTGTTATCTAAAGAAGAAGAAATATATTATTCTAGATTAAGCTTACAAGGAGATGTAGCTGCCAAAAATAAAATGATTGAAAGTAATTTAAGATTAGTAATTAAAATTGCAAGAAAATATTTAAAAAGTGGGATGTCAATATTAGATTTGATTGAGGAAGGAAATTTAGGCTTAATTAGAGCAGTTGAAAAATTTGATCCAGAAAGAGGTTTTAGATTTTCTACATATAGCGCTTGGTGGATCCAACAAACTATTGAACGAGCTATTATGAGCCAAAATCGTACTATTAGATTGCCAGTGCATGTTATGAAAAAATTGAATTCTTTTTTGAAAATTAAACATAATTTAGAAAATTCGTTACATTCAGAATCATCTATAAAAAAAATCGCTAACAAATCCAGCAAATCAGAAAAAGAAATAGAATATACATTATGTTTAAGTGAGAAAATCATATCTATAGATGCTCCAATTTCAGAATCCATTAATAAACCCCTATTAGATACCGTGGGAAATGATTTACTAGATCCTGCCAAAATAATGTTTAAAAATGCTCTTAAAGACACTATAGATAATTGGTTATCTAAACTAACTTCTGTACAAAGATCTGTTGTGGAATTACGTTTTGGACTAAATAATATAGAACCTAAAACTTTAGAAGAAACTGGAAAAGAAATTGGTTTAACTAGAGAAAGAGTAAGACAGCTGCAATCTGAAGCTTTAAAAGCATTAAAATTAATTATTGAAACTCAAAATACAGATCTACGTTCTTTGACCGAAGATAATTAATTGCTCAATATTATCTCTTCTTAATAAGCTAAATATTTTAAAAATTAAACTAATTATGATTAATAATCCTAAAAACATTCCTATAGCTACAAAATTTTCAATAAAAATATAGCTGAAATTATAATAAAAAATTAAATTTACCCAAAAAGTAAATACTAATTTATTAATTAATAAATTATAATTTACTTTCATTCTCTTTTGTATACCATTTTTTAAAATCCCCAAATTAAAAAAACAAAACAAATGATAAATTTTTTTATAATTAATATTAAACATATATATTATTATAAATAACACAGTTAAATTAACTATATCTTTAGTGAAAAATCCTTGCAATAATTCACTTAATTTAAAATTATAAATTAACAAACCATAAATAATGGGAAATCCTAAACTCATAAGATATAAACCACCTATTTTACAAAAATAAATTTTTTTAATTATAAAATTATTTACGGCATTAATAATTAAAATAAAATTTAACCCAACAAATAAAACCTGTAGATACCCTGGATTACTTGCTGATATGTTTAAAAAACCACATAGCTCTTGATAATTAATAGAATTATTCATTGGTAAAATATTAATAAAATATAAATATTTTATCCCAATTTGATTTATAACAAAAATTATAATTCCACTAATTAAAAACATAACAATCAAAATATTAATAAAATCTATAATCTCTCGTTTACATAAAAAATTTATAAACTTTGCTAAAGGTTTTTTTAAATATATAAACAGCAATATATTTAAAAAAACAATTAATATAGAATTTTCTAAAAAACTATGTAATAAATATTTTTTTGCAAAATATTCAAATAATCCAACCAATGCTATTATAAATAATAAATACATCCCTGCAAATCTAAGATAAAACTCTATACCTAATAATAAATTATATAAAAATATTTTAAAATAATTATGCGGATTATATATTAAACATTTAGCAAAATGTATGTTGTTAATTTTAAAACAATATTTAAACGTCCCCAAACCTAACAAAAACCCAACAAAAATCACCCAATTTATAAAGACATTAGAAAAAGAGAACAAAAAATTATCTAAATTTACATCTTGTAAAAAATTAAAAAATTTATGATGTAATTTACTTTGCGCTAATATGTTTTGAAACAACCAATTACTTAATAAAAAAATTTCACTTTGTATAAAAAACAATTTTAAAACAAGCTTATATGTATTATGTTTATTGTTTATATTTTCAATAGTGAGTGATTTTTCTGAAGATATAAAAGATAAATTAAAATATTTTATTATTAATCCATGAATTAATATAAATAATAATCCAATTAAACTATATATTATATGTAACATTGATTTAGGAGAAAATTGAATAAAATAAAAACACGTTATAATTAAAGATATAAATAAAAGAACACACAAATTAACGTTTAATACTGAATTAACTTTAAGGTTTTTTAACATTATTTTGCATTAAAAGATTATTAGTAGTTTCTTGTTGAGCAACTAATGTAGCTAATAATGTTTCTATTCTCTCATCTTGCTTATATTTTTCAAATCCCATCCACATATTAAAAGCTAGCATTTTTATTAATTCTTTAAATAAAGCTTCATTATTTCCTTTTTCTACTAAATCTTGCCATGCTGGATTTGCAAAACGATTATTTACTTGTTCCTCCATAATACTAAGTTTGGAAGCTTTAATTTTATTATCAGAAGAAGCATCAGATCTTGCTATATAATCTAAAGGTAATCGATTTAATAACATTGTATTAAAAGAATTTCTTACCACCCCCAGTCTCGCTTGAGCTGCATAATTTTCAGCTAAAGCTGCTTTGTTGCTAGATAATTCTTTTTCTGCATCACTAGCTTCTAACATTTCCAAGGCTATATTAGAAGGAAAAGGATTAACAATATTTCTTATAACTTCACTAGCTACATTAATTTGTTCTGGATCTTTATATATATTTTCTAATAATATATTAGTCTTTATATCTCCATAAACATACAAAGAAGAACTTGATTTACATGTTTTATCTATTTGTGGAAAACAAAACATACTATTATGCTTGTTAATAAAATAACCTTTAGGATCTTGAGCTAAACTTACTCTGTCATTAACATCGAAACTTCGCATTCTATATAAATCATAATTAATATCGTTTAATTCTTTTTTTTTCATAAATTCTTTCCACGATGTAGTATTTTGTAAGCGTACCACATCTAACCAACTAGGACTGGAATTAGAATTGATTTTTTTATCCTCTACGGCATGACCAATACAAACAATTGATATTAAATAATAACTTAATAAAATCCTAATAATTTTAAAATTTTTCAAGATTAATTTATTAATTATATTATTAAACATATTATTAAATTATAATTTTTCTAAGGCATTTAAAATTAAATTTACTCTTTGTACTGAAAAAATTCTAGATAATAATTGCATTCTTTCGAAGACTAAATTACGATCTAAAAACAACTTAGCTGATTGATTAACTGGTTTGTTGGATTTTTGATTAGTTTGTTCTTCAGCATAAGTTAATAATTTAGCAGCAGATCCTGGATTTAAATTATCTATTGTTTGTAAAATTTTAATGGCTCTACTAGCTTTTAAATAGGCTAAAATGTTGATGATCTTATCTTCGTAACCAGTAAAATCTACGTTATGCGACATATCCATAGCTTTACCCAATTTAATAATCGCTTCTTCAATTTTAGGATCATTATCAGCAGCCCAACTTTCTACACTTTCTAAGCCAACAATTACCCTATATAATACCCTACGGTCATAGCTATCCCAAAAAGCATGTACTGATTCTAAACTTAAATCTGGCATATAAAACTCTAATATAAATTGAATAATTAAATTATACTATAATAATTAAATTATACTATTTAATTTAAT
>CAIKKE010000116.1 GCA_903827925.1 uncultured Francisellaceae bacterium | reverse complement strand
TTTGAATTAAATACCTCAAACAGCAACAAAAAAAACATAATAACCAATGTTGAAGATTTTAATATTCAAGGTAATAGTCAAGTAGTAATTAATGAGCTTAATTCATCTATAACAGGAAATTTAATTATTAGCCCCCAAGCAAGTGTTTCTGTATATAAAAACGCAAGTTTAATTGGTAATGGTGAGATCATTAATAATGGAATTATAAATATTGCAAATACTGCTAATATCGGGAAAACAAGTGATCATTTAAATACTGCAAGTGCCAATAGTAAAGGAATGATAACCAATGGTGGAATAATTAATCTTAATACTAATGCTAATATTTATACAACTAAAATTATCAACAATAAAGTTGGTGATTTAAATTTGCAAGGAAGTGTTATAGCAATGCCTATAGATACAGGTGGTCAGGTTATCGGAGAAGGTCACAATTTTATATCTAACGAAGGTAATATAGATATATCTGCAGATGGTTCAATTAGTGCTTTCACTCTTTTAGAGGATGCACAAAAAAATTCATTAAACATCCTTAATTTAGGAAATATTACTTCTATGGGCAATATAAATATGCCGATTGTATTTCGAGAAACAGGTGGAACTATAACTATTAATGGAGGAGTAATAAATAACATCAGCGGCGTTGTAGATGGAGAAGAACAGGTTAATTTTAATATTTTAAATAATAAAATATTTGTTTTAGATAATACAAATATTTTAAGGAATATCAAAACTATAAATATTCAAGGTAATAGCAATATAGTTTTAAGTAATACAGCAGAAAATATAAAAGAATTATTTATAGATCCAACAGCTATATTGGGCATACAAACAGGGGCAACTTTTAGTGCTAATAAAGTTTATAATAATGGTACTGTTAATATAGAGGGAAATGGTAATTTAGGAGAGAGTGCTAATTTATTCTTAAATGACATTAATAATAATGGAATAATTAACTCTGGTGGCAATGTTTATGCTAAAAATATAATTAATCATAAAGATGCTAGAATTATTTTGAGTAGTAATTATCTACAAGTAAAAGAAAATGTTATTAACGATGGTTTTTTAAGTTTAAATAATTCTGCTAATGTAGGTTGTATAGGTGATTATAATCGACAAAAAATAATCAACAATGGGGAAATAATAAATAAAGGGAATATTAATAATTTAAATATAGAATTTGGTGGTAAAGGAGGGATGGTTACCATGAATTCTTCAGTATTTGCCAGTATAATAGGTGGTGCAAATGATGACTTCGAGGAAACTGTGAATTTAGATCTTGCAATAAACCCTAATACAGTAGGCGATTTTTCAATTAGCAATGATCTACAGTTTAATAATATAAAAAATTTAAATATTTTGCCGAAAAATATAGTTACTATATCTAGCTTAAATTTAATTAAGAAAACCATAAATGTAGCTAATAATAGTTCGATTATAGTAGATGAATATGGAGATCTATCTGGAGGAGCATTGATTAATAATTTTGGGACTGTTTCAGTGGTTAATAATGGTGAAATAGGTAATTTTTCTTCTATGGGGGATATTATTAATTCTAATATATTTAATGCTACGTCTGGGAGTATTAAAGTAGGTAAATTTTATAATGATAATCAAAATTCCAGATTAAAAATTACAAATAACAATTTTGCAAGTTTAAATGTTTGTAATAACTTAGGAACAATATTAGTAGGATCTGATGGAGATTTATCTAGTCTGGATCCTAATAATTTAAGTGATTTATTTAATGCAGTATCCCAAGAAATCATAATAGATTCTGGTGGGAGTTTGGGTGGAACTGTTGAATTAGGAAATCTTAATAATCAAGGTATAATTTCAATTAAAGGTAGAGTATATGGTATAACTAATTTAAACAATGAAATTAATGGGAATATAAATTTTAATTTTACAACTCCAGTTTCTCCAGATAGTAATAATGATGTCATCGTTCATGGCAATATAATTAATTATGGATTTATGAATTTAAATAATGGTGCAATTAGTGCTAACAAAATAATCAATACAGGTAAATTATTAACTAAAGGCATAATTAATGCTCCAATTGAACTTGCTAATAATAGTGGATATTTAACTATTTTAGATGGAAATATTAATGGAACAATCACTGGAAATGATGCAGAAGAACTGCTTACTATAAATACACCACATACAAATCAATTACTTATATCTAATGCGATAAACAAAGTTAATGCTATTAATATAGATGGAAATAGTCAAGTGGTGTTTCAGGCTAATATAAGTGGAATTAATAAACAATTAAATATTGCAAGTCAAGCTGAGGTTGATGTTTATAATGGTGCTGATATAAGTGGAACGGGTTTTATTAATAATTTAGGTATAATGAATATAGGTACAAGCAGTGCAGGCATTAGTAATCAAACTGGAAGTATAGGTAAATCCAGTTATATGGGGAAGATCTATAATTACGGTAGTATAAATTTCATCAACAATGACAATAGCCACATTGGAGAGCTTGTCAATGAAAGTTCAGGGACATTTAATTTAAAGCAAGGTAATTTAACCGTTGGTTTAAATGGTTCAAGCGTTATAACTAATAAAGGAATATTGACTATTGGGGATCCAGCGGATGAAACTGCAAGTCCAAATTTAAATGGTCGGATTTTAAATACTACCTTAGTAAATTCTAAAAAATTTTCCTTGGTAGGTAATTCTCGAATGATGCAAGACGAAAATCAAGGTAAATTAGGTAAAGTAATTAATACAGGAGAGTTTGTTGTTGATAATATCAACGGATTAAATATATATGGAGATTTTATTAATAATGATATTAATGAGAATAATTCTTTAAACATTAATACTTCGCTAAATGTAAAACAGGGACAAGTTAAAGTAGGTAATATAAAAAACATTCTTGGACAAATTATTATAGGTGAGAATTCAACCAATGATGCTCCTGCAGTTGTGCCGGCAACTCCTGCAGTTGTGCCAGCAACTCCTGCGGTTGTGCCAGCAACTCCCGCAGTTGTGCCGGCAACTCCTGCGGTTGTGCCAGCAACTCCTGCAGTTGTGCCAGCAACTCCTGTAGTTAATCCTGTTCGCGCAGATTTGTCTAGTATTGATCTAGATATACCTAGTATAATAGAAAATCATGAACAACAAACTATAAGATTGATTCAATATGGAACTATTGGTTTACACAACCAAATAGGAGATGTAAATAATAAAGGTGTTTTTCAATTTGATTCATCAATTGATGCATTAGGTACAAGAGCTAAATTGAGTAAATTTGCTAATAATTCTGTAAAAGCAAGTTTATCAATAAGTTCAGGGAGAGTTTTGCTTGGAGATCTATATAATAATTTAGGAATTATAAATATTTCAGGAGGAGATTTATCGAGTATAGGAGGAGAAAATCATCCAGCAATAGCGAGCAAATTATTTAATGGAGAAAATCAAACGATTAATATTTTAACCAATGATAATGGAGATGAGGGAACAGTAGGATTTACTTATCCATTAGGGGAGATCTATAATAAAGGAATTATTAATGCCAGCGGAGGAGATTTAAATGTTGGTGTATTTAATAATAATTCTCTAGGTGCCAAATTGAATGTTAATAAAAATAAATTTTTAAGTGGGGATATACATAATATATTAGGAATAATAAATATTGCAGGCAGCACTATTACTGCATCTGATGGGACTGTTACTAATATATATGCAGATTTATCTAGTGTTGATTTATTAAATAAAAGCAAATTATATAATGAATATCAGCAAATTATTAATGTTAACAGTTATGGTAAAATTGGCGATCATATCCCGTTAGGTAATGTGTATAATAAAGGTATTATAAATACAGAAGGGGAGCTCAATGTTGGGAATTTTTATAATCAAGATTTAAGTGCGATATTAAATATAACTGCAGGTACGGTATATATTGGGGACATTGATAATCAACAAGGTAAGATCTTAATTGGGGATTTCAATGCTGCAGGAGATTTGTCGAGTATTGGCTCATTACCCGCAGATCCTAAAAGTAAATTAACCAATGGAATAAATCAAGTAATTACTGTATCAGGTAATGGAACAATAGGCGCCAACCATAGGTATAGGTTAGGGGAAGTGGTTAATAATGGCACGATCAATGTGGGTGGTTTATCTGTTGCTGTTGAAAGCTTTAAGAATAATTGCATAAATGCTAATTTAAATATAACCAAAGGTACATTTACTAGTTACGATAATATTTCCAATAATTTAGGAAGTATTAATGTAATAGCGCCAGGTGTATTATCTATAGATGATGGTGTTTCCAATCGTGATATTATTAATTATGGTATAATCAACATTTTAAACAATATTAATGATAATCAAAATTTAATTACTGCAAATAAATTAATTAATCAAAACACCGGGATTGTTAGTTTGGGTGGAAATATTACATTAGGTACAGATCCATCAACAGAAGTAGGCTTAATAAATTCTGGTAGTTTAATTGTAGAGCAACCTACAACGATAAACGGTGATTATAATTTAAAAGCAAATGGGGTACATATATTTACTTTTTCTAATAATATTCCAAATACTTTAACCGTAAGTAATACTTGTAAACTTGAAGACAATTGTAAAATTATAATAGCGACTCCAGATAATTTAGTATATGATTTAACTAATCAATTCAATGTTATAACAGCTATAGCCGGTAGTTTGGAAGTTGATCCAGCCAACATCAATATTATTACTAATAATTCAATGGTAGATTTTTCTATAGTTAATACAGCCCTTAGTGATCAAATTTTAAAAGTAAAAGGAGTATATAGAACAACTGCAATTAGCAGAGGATTATCCTCAGATTTATACAGCATTATAGGAAGTAGTTTAGAAAATTCAGGAATTATCTTTGCTAACAATCAAGCTAGGTTAGAGAGTATTGCTAGAAATAATTTAAATGCAGAGTTAAGCGGTTATAATGCAGGCGGGATCCAGTCCAGAGGTAACATTTGGATCAAAGGATTAATAGAACACAATAATCAACGAGCTTTTAATAATATAGAGGGTTATCAATCTAATAGCCAAGGTTTTACTTTAGGAACTGATCGAGAAATATTGAATAATTTATGGGCTGGATTAAGTGGGAGTATAGTTAGATCTAAAATTAATAATAAATTATTTGCCAAGCATAGTAAAGTGGATGGCTATCAAACGACATTGTATACTAGTTATTTTAATGCTAAACAAGATTATTATATAGATTTATTATTTAATTTAGGCTTTAATCGAACATATAATTTACGTTATATTCAAGGGTTAAACAATAAGATTGCTAATTCCAAATTTAATAGTTTATTACCAGCTATAAAATTTGCTAGTGGATATATTTATAAATTTAATCAATGGCAATTAATTCCGAATATTTCTTTGCGTTATTCTAAATTATATCAAATAGGTTATCAAGAAGAAGGGATCGGAGGTTTTGGATTAAAGGTTGAAAAACGCAATTTTCAACAATTAGAAGGAGGAGTAGGGTTTAGGGTATCTTATTTAAGTTCTGATGTAGCTATAAATAATTTTGATGATCCGATTTTCGAAGATCTAATTTATAATCCAAGTATTTATGCGGGGGTAACTAGAGATCTACATGTTAAGTCTCAAAATGGCAAAGTAGAGTTTATTGGTGGAGGAGAGCTTGGAGTTGGTAAGGTAGGGTTTAAAAAAACCACTTATAATTTGGGTGTAGATTTAAATGTTATAAAATCTCAAAGATTCAACTTGGTTGCAGGGTATAATTTAAAAATCAATTCTAAATTTATGGGACATCAAGGTAATTTATCGGTTAAATATGCGATTTAAAAATAATTTGATCTTGTTTGTCTAGATCTGCAATAATCTGATCTCCATTATTGAAATTTCCTTTTAATAATAAAGTTGCTAAAGGATTTTCAATTAATTGAGCAATTGCTCTTTTTAAAGGTCTTGCTCCATAAACTGGGTCAAATCCTAAATCTATAATTTTATTTTTACATGTTTCTGTTAAAGACAAATTAAGTTCCATATTTTTTAAACGATTTTGTAATTTAATTAATTGTAAATCAACAATTTTAGTTAATTGTTCTAAGTTTAAAGGTTCAAAGATAATAATTTCATCGATCCGATTAATAAACTCTGGTTTAAAAAATTGATCTACAATTTTCATAACTACTGATTTTAATTGATGTTGTTTTTTTTCTTTAGTTAATTCTTGAATTTGGCTGGAACCTAAATTAGAAGTCATAATGATAACCGCATTTCTAAAGTCTACAGTGTTACCTAAATTATCAGTTAATCTTCCTTCATCTAGTACTTGTAATAAAATATTAAATACATCTGGATGGGCTTTTTCTACTTCATCAAACAAAATCACACTATAAGGTTTTCTTCTTATTTTTTCAGTTAAATATCCTCCTTCTGTATATCCCACATATCCTGGAGGTGCTCCAATCAATCGAGCAACACTATGTTTTTCCATAAACTCTGACATATCGATACGAACAATTGCATCATCTCGATCGAATAAAAACTCTGCTAGTGCCTTAGAAAGTTCAGTTTTGCCAACTCCAGTTGGGCCTAAAAATAAAAAAGATCCTATAGGGTGATTACCTTCTGCAAGCCCAGCTCTAGAACGACGAATGGCATTTGCAATAGATGAAATTGCAGTTGCTTGCCCAATCACCCGATTGCTCAAAATTTTTTCACAATCTATTAATTTATCTCTTTCGCCATGTAATAGTTTGCCTACTGGGATCCCTGTGCTTTTAGCTAAAATATTAGCAATTTCTTGTTCAGTTACTTTATTGCGTAATAATTTTAAGTTTTTTAAATCTGTATTACCTGCAGCTACAATCTCTTTTTCTATTTCAGGGATCTTACCATATTGAATTTCTGACATTTTAGCATAATCATTTTTACGTTGAGCTAAATTTAATTCTTGTTTTAGTTTTTCTAATTGTTCATGTAAATTATGGCTTCCTTCTAAAGCAGCTTTTTCTTGTAACCAAATATTTTCTAATTCTTTATAATTTTGTTCGGTATCTTTAATATTTTGTTCTAAAATTATTAAACGTTTTTTAGAAGCTTCATCTGATTCTTTTTTAAGTGCCTCAAATTCAATTTTATATTGAATTAATTTACGTTCTAATTTATCTAATTCTATAGGTTTAGAATCTACCTCGACCCTTATTTGGCTAGCCGCCTCATCAATTAAGTCTATAGCTTTATCTGGCAATTGTCGATCAGAAATATAACGATGAGACAAAGTAGCTGCAGCAACTATTGCAGGATCGGTAATTGTTACTCCATGATGTAATTCATAACGTTTACGTAAGCCTCTTAAAATCGCAATAGTGTCTTCAACTGTTGGTTCATTAATTAAAACTTTTTGAAATCTTCTTTCTAAAGCTGCATCTTTTTCTATATGTTCACGATATTCATTTAAAGTTGTCGCTCCAACACAATGCAATTCACCTCTAGCTAATGCTGGTTTTAACATATTACCTGCATCCATAGATCCTTCGGCTTTACCAGCGCCAACTACAATATGTAACTCATCTATAAATAAAATTATTTCCCCTTCTTGCTTAGCGAGCGCTTTTAATACCGCTTTTAGTCGTTCTTCAAAATCTCCACGAAATTTAGCGCCAGCGATTAATGCTCCTAAGTCTAAGGATAATACTTTTTTGTTTTTCAATCCTTCAGGTACTTCACCATTTATAATTCTTTGAGCTAATCCTTCAACAATTGCAGTTTTTCCAACACCAGGAGATCCAATTAAAACTGGGTTGTTTTTAGTTCTTCGTTGTAATACTTGAATAATTCTTCGAATTTCATCATCTCTGCCTATAACTGGATCTAATTTTTGATTTTCAGCTTTTTTAGTTAAATCTACAGTATATTTTTCTAAAGCATTTCTATGTTCTTCTGCATTTTGATCCATAACTTTTTCCCCAGCACGATGTTTTTCAATTACAGCTGTTAATTTTTCTTTATTAATTCCATGGTCAAATAAAATTTCTTGAGCCGTATTTGGATCTTCAAATATAGCAAGTACAAAAATTTCACTAGCAATATATTCATCTTTACGTTGTTGTGCTAGAAAATCAGCAGTATTTAAAATTTTACTTAATTCGTAAGATACGGTTAAATTTGATTGTCCCCCAATTATTTTAGGTAACTTGTTTATGGATTGCTCTAAGTATAATTTTAATTTAGATATATTTACTCCTAGTTCAATAAATAATTGACTAATAGTTCCATTAGATTGTTCAATTAATGCTTTAAGTAAGTGTATAGGTTCAATGGCAGGATTTTTATTGCCAACCGCAATTGATTGGGCACTTGCTAATGCTTCTTGGAATTGATTAGTAAATTTTGGAATTGCCATTAATTTTCACCTCTATATTCTTAAATTATATAATCTATAATGTATAATTTATATATCTATATATCTTTATATATAGGTTAATTATTAAAATTCAATCTACAAATGATACAGTGGAGATATTCAACAAACAAAAAATAAAAAAAATTATGCTAAAATTTAATAATTAATATAAGCATCTTCAATTTCTGTTAATTTTTTTAAATCATTAACTAATTGTTTTGTAGGATCAACAGACCAATTATCTCCTAGTTTGATTTTAGTTAAAGTACCTGCTTTTTTGTAATGTAATACTAATGAACAATTACCAGGATTATTATGAATAATTTGTTTAATCTTTTCAGTAACTATTTGTGCTTGCGAAACTAAAGGATTTAATATAATAGTTAGATTATTTATCATTTTTTTTAAAGTTTCATAAAAATTAATAATTTTATTGCACTTAATTTTAAAACCTCCAGTAAAATTGTCGCGTGTAACTTCACCTTCAATAATAATTAATTGATCTTTTTTTAAAAGCTCTTTATGTGTTTGATATAAATCTGCAAAAATCAAAACATCTTGTCTTTCAACTGCGTCATCCAAGGTAATAAAAGCCATTTTATCGCCTTTTTTAGTACGAGTTAATCTGATAGCAACAATACATCCAGCAAATTTTTGAATTTTTTTATTTAAATTAGCTTGATTAAATTTAATAACACCAAGTTCTGATAATTGATCTTCGAATTCTGTTATTGGATGGTTAGAAAAATAAAAACCTAATGCTTGTTTTTCTTCTAATAATATTTCTTGATGATCCCATTTAGGGCAAACATCTGGTAAAAATTGTAAGTCTGGTTTATAAAAAATTTGTGAACCATCTGAAAATAAATCTAATTGTAATTGTTTGGAAGAATGCTGCTGCGATTTGTTTGCAATCTTTATGACGATTTCTAAATAATGTAATAAAGCTGCCCGATGTAAATTAAAGCAATCTAAAGCTCCTGATTTAATTAAAGATTCTAAAGTTTTACGTGATACTTTGTGTAAATCTACGCGCAAACATAAATCTAATAGATCTTTAAATTCTCCAGATTGTCTTGCTGCTATGATATTATTGATAGCAATTTCGCCAACACCTTTTATTGCTCCTAATCCATAATTAATTTCTTTAGATCCTGTAGCTATAAAGCGATATTCACAAGTATTAATATTTGGGCTTGCAATTTTAATCTTAAATTTTCTACAATCTACAATAAACATAATGATTTTATCAGTATTGCTTAGATCTAAGGATAATACTGCAGCCATAAAATCTGCAGGATAATGAGTTTTTAACCAAGCAGTTTGGTAAGTAATTAATGCATATGCTGCAGCATGAGATTTATTAAAACCATAACCTGAAAATTTATCAATCAAATTAAATATAGATCCAGCATTTTCAACCCCTAATTTAGAAGATTCGTTACGATTTAAATCTAAATTACATACCCCTTGAACAAATATTTTACGTTGTTTAGCCATTTCTTCAGGCTTCTTTTTTCCCATAGCTCTGCGTAATAGATCTGCAGCTCCTAAAGTGTAACCTGCTAATACTTGCGCAATTTGCATTACCTGTTCTTGATATACTATAACTCCGTAAGTAGATTCTAATATTGAAGTTAAATCTGAATGAGGATATTGGATCGCTTCTTTACCGCGTTTACGATTAATAAAATCATCAACCATACCAGACTGTAAAGGTCCTGGCCGATATAAGGCTCCAATTGCAATTAAATCTTCAAAACAACTTGGTTGTAATTTTATAGTTAATTCGCGCATACCACGGGATTCTAATTGAAACACTGCAATTGTATTGCCATCTGATAATAAATTAAAAGTAGCAGGATCATTCAAAGGAATATGATTAATATTTAATTGTTGTTTTTGGGTTAATGTATTTTGATTAAAATTATTTAAATGTTTATTTATAGATTTAACTGCTAAATCAATAATAGTTAAAGTTTTTAAGCCTAAAAAATCAAATTTTACCAAACCAATATCTTCTATATCATTTTTATCAAATTGGGTAACTGGAGAAGAATTATTTGCTTCAAAATACAATGGAGAAAAATTAACTATTGGCTTAGGGGAAATAACTAAACCTCCAGCATGTTTACCTACATTTCGGATAATACCTTCTAATTTTATGGCTAAATCAATAATCGATTTAACTTCATCTTCTTCTTCATACTTAGCTTTTAAAATAGCTTCTTGTTCTAAAGCCTTGGTAATTGTCATCCCGATTTCTAAGGGGATCAATTTGGCTATTTGATCTACAAAACTATATGGGCACCCTAATACTCTTCCGATATCACGAATAGCAGCTTTAGCCGCCATTGTACCGTAAGTAATGATTTGAGCTACGGAATCTTGGCCGTATTTCTTAGCTACATAATCAATAACTAAATCACGACCATAAATACAAAAATCAATATCAAAATCTGGCATTGAAACCCGTTCTGGATTTAAAAATCTTTCAAATAGTAATCCATAAGATAATGGATTGATATTTGTAATAAATAATGTAAAAGCAACTAACGAGCCAGCCCCAGATCCTCTTCCTGGACCTACAGGAATATCATTTTTTAAAGACCATTGAATTATATCTGCAACAATCAAAAAATAACCAGCAAATCCCATACTATTAATCACTGATAATTCAATATTTAATCTAGCTGTATATTGTTCAGGTAATTTAGCATAATCATCACAATTTAATCTTTGCATCAATCCTTCTATAGCTAATTTAGTTAAATATTCGTGCTCTAAAAGATTGTCAGGAGTTTTATAAGCAGGTAAATAGGTTTTACCTAAATTTAAATTAACATTACAACGCTTGGCAATTTCTTGCGAATTAATCAAAGCTGTAGGTAAATCTAGAAATAAATTATGCATTGCATCTGGATCTTTTAAATATTGTCGATTTGTATAAGTTGTTTTACGTTGTGGATCATCTAAACGTAATCCTTGATTAATACAGATCCTAGCTTCATGTGCTATAAAATCTTCTGGTTCTAAAAATCTAACTTCAAAAGACGCGACGATTGGAATAATAGGGCTTGCAATGTGTAAGATTTTTGAAATTATTGATTCTTCTATAGATTTACCAATTCTAGTTACTGCTAAATAAAATCTATCTTCAAAAAGTTCTGACCATTTAGTGGCCAAATTAGTAGCTAAAGCAAAATTGTCTTCTAATAATGCACGCGTAATATCACTATCAAACATTGGGGCTATAGCAATTAAACCTGTGTGTAATTTTTCTTTAAACAACCATTCTTGTTTTACGAATGGTTTATTATCTTCCCAATTATTATAAGATCTAGAAATTAATTGCATTAAATTATTTAAACCTAACTCATTTTGACATAATAAAGTTAATCGATAATAATTATTGTTTTTATTATTTATAGAAGAATTTACAAAATGATTAGATGACTTAAACCAAATATCACTGCCAATAATTGGTTTAATGCCCATATTGATTGCAATTTTGTAAAACTTTATCATAGCAAATAAATTGGATTGATCAGTAAGTGCTACAGAATGCATGCCAAATTTTTTAATTTTAGCAATAAATGGTTTGAGTCTTAAGATCCCATCTATAATTGAATATTCACTGTGGCAATTTAAATGTACATATTCATGCTGCATAAAGATTAACTTTTGATTAGTTAGTTAATTTTAAAAAAATTTGTATTACTATAATACCGTAACCAAAAAACTGGGATCCCACTTAATATAAATAAGCTAGATAGTAATATGGTGCTTTTAGGGGTTTCAGTTAAGATCCATCCGCAAAATAATAATGCTAATATAGCAATTAAATATTTAATTATAGATTTATTATTTTCTTGATATAATATTTTAATCAAGCTAATTACAGAGAGTGTATAGACAAATACAAATGCGATTACTGAAATATCAATAATACTAATTACTTGTTGATATAAATTATTATTAGCAGTTAAAATTAATAAAGGCACAATTCCTATACAGCTAATAATTACTCCATATATTGGGGCATCATTTTTATTAAGCTTGGTAAATATTTTAGGCATAAGTCCATCCATACCTAATCCTAAAGAAATTTGACTACTAGTTAAAATCCAAGCATTTAAAGTTCCAACGCAAACTATTGAGGCTAGAATTGAAATTAATAAATGCCAATTTCCTCCAAAAATATATTGAGCTACATCTACATAAGGAGCATTAGAATTTAACAGTTGTTTGCCTGGAATTAATCCCATCACTCCTATAAAATTTAATAAATATAATAATGCTACACTTAAAGTACCGATAATAATGGCCCGTGGAATAGTAGATCCTGGGTTAATTACCGAACCTGCTGGAGTAGTTGCGGTTTCTAAACCGATAAATCCCCATAAAGATAATAAGGTAACTTTACCTAAAATATTGGTTGTAGATAAATTTGCAACATTTGGATCTATAACAAAATGCTGACGGTTAAAATATTTAAGAGCAGCTAAGGGTAAAATTATTAATGGAATAAATTTTAATACAGTTAAAATAAATTCCATATTACCAGAAAATTTAATCCCTTTTAAATTTAACCAAGCAATTATAAATAATAAAAATAATTCTAAACATAAATAAATTAATTGATGATGTTTAATAAAAAAAATCTGATCTCCAAATAATTTCATTAATAAAGGTGATAAATAACTAATACTAGTAATTACGACTATGGTAGTGCTTACCCAAGAAATAACCCAATAAGTCCAACCAGTAAAAAATCCTAATTGATCTCCAAATGCATATTTTACATATACATGTGGTCCTCCGGTTTTAGGTAATTTAGCGCAAAGAGTAGCAAATACCATACATAAAGCAATTGCTCCAATACCTGAAAGTATACAGCCAAATAAACCAAAAATTCCATATGGAGCTAAACAGGCTGGTAAAGTAAATATACCGGAACCTATTTGACTACCAGTTACTATTCCAAAAACTGCCCAAAAGCCAATTTTATTCTTGTTAGACATAAAGATCCTTAAAGAGTAATTTTTGTTAGAAATTATCTAACGAAAAGCTTACTAAAATCAATTTATATTAATTGATTTTTAAATAAATTTTATTTAGCTGTGAAAATTTAGTTAAATAAATGGTTGGCTGGTATGTTTATAATCTGGGGAATGTTATTTACATGATAATGTTAAAATTTTGTTTTAAAGCGAAAAACTTCTAAATCTTTTACTTTTTTTAGGTTGAGTATATGATTCTTGTTTATTAGTTTTGTTGAGATTTTCTTCGTGTTTTTTCCAAGCATTTAATATAAACAATAAATTACATGTTTTAGGAAATAAATTTTTTTCTATTGGAATTAATTCAAATGGATTATCTTTACTTTCAACTATACCATTATTAAACACATATTCATTAAGTATTTTATTTAATAGATCTTTATCTTCAGTTCCTGATTCTGATAAATGTGAAATAATCATTTGCATTTTATTTGATTTATTATGTTGTAAATTAGGTATTTCAATTTTTTTATAATCATGTTCTTCCATAGATAATAATATATGAGCCATAAGATAATTGGATTTTTTATAAATTTCTTCAAAGTTTGCAGGTATATTTGTTAAAATTCTATACGATTCTAACGGATCTGTTAATTGAGTTTCTTCTGCTAAATTATAAATTGCTTCTGCTATAATTTGATTATTTTTTATATTATTGATTGCAAATTGTAAAGCATTGTTATAAGTAATTGTTTTTTCTTCTATTATCACTTCAGAATTATTAATTGCTAAACTAATAATATTATTAGTTTCTCCTATAGATACATATATTTCTTTAGTTCTTTCTAGTTCTTTAATATATTTTTTAAGATCTTTATGTAAAATAATCAATTTATCTGAAGTATATCTATTACTTATAATTAAATCTATGATTTCTTGATAATATTTACTATAGGAGCAGGATCTATTATTTATTTCTGTAAGAATATTATTAATGTTAATTGTAAAATTTTGAAGATTTTTATTTTTTTTAAGAGAATTCGCTATTTTACTTAAAAAAACTTCATAATATATTTTATCTTTATAACTGTTGGATGAAATATATAAATCTTCCAAATTAGTATTATTTTCCAATATTCTGCATAAAAACTCTATAATATTTTCGTCTAAATTAAAACCTTGTAAAAACAATTTTTTTAAATTTATTAATTCATTTGAATTTAATTTAGTATAATCGTCAGAAGAATTAAATTTTAATTTTATTATTTTTTCAGGAATGATTTTAATTAATTTATTTGCAGAAACTAAATTATTATTGATTTTAGCAGTTACATATACATTTTGCATCGAATTAATATTATTAAAATTAATTAAAGTTTCTTGATTATTTAGATTATGTTGTATAAAATGTTTAGAAAGTTTTAAGTTAATTTGTTCATAATGTATTATATTTGATTTAAAATCATTTAAAAATTTTTCTAAATCAGATGGAAGATTAATATAAATTGTTTTTATATTTGTTATAATCATAGTTCCCCCCACCTAAGTATTAAGTATAATGTTTTATAAATACTATATTATTGTGGTTATTAAAAGCAAGATCAATTGCATCTCTCCGGACAGCATTGTAGAGTAACACCTGCGGAGTTACTCTAGAGTTCTTTATTCTTTAAGATTATTAATTTCCTCTACAGACAAAGAAGTAACTTCACTAATTAAATTTATATCTAATCCTTTATTTTTCATATAAAGTGCTATTTCTTTTTTACTTTGGTTAATACCTTGAGCTATTCCTTGAGCTATTCCTTGAGCTATTCCTTGAGCTATTCCTTGAGCCATACCTTGAGCTATTCCTTGAGTCATTCCCTTGGCCATACCTCTAGCCATACCTTCTTCTTCAAATTTACTTGCTAATGAACCCATAATTTTTCCTCTTATTATCTGAATTGTTTCTAACTGTTTGATAAACTCTTTGGTATCCTTAATTTTACCAATTTTCATGATATAGTATAAATTACATTCGAGATAAAATGCTAGTAAATTTTCGTTTGATCCAATGCGATCAGATATGGTCATAATTATTTGTTTTAAATCGTTAATTATTAACATTAAATCTCGATCTCTACTATGTTTTTGCATATACTCAAATAAAGAAATAAGATTATGTTTTTTTATTTCTTCATCCGAAAAATTATTAAGATCAACTAAATGTGCCGGTTTTCCTAGGGTTTTTTTTGCTAAATCATGGTTTGAAAACAAATCTAATATATCTAAACTATAAGGATATGGTTTATGATTTTCTTGTTCTTGAAAAAACAAAATAGGATATACTACAGGAAAAACAATTTCTTTTGGATATTGCTTTAAATGTTGTTCGATAATGGCAATTTGATATTTTAAAATTCTTAATGGAATTAATCGATCGGGAGTAGATTGATGTTCAAGCAGTATATATAAATAACTATTTTGTCCAGAATTATTTTTACTGTAGTAAACAACATCTGAAAATTTTTCTTCTAAATCTTGTTCAAGATATGAATTATTGCAATATATTAAATTATCTAGATCTATTTGATCTAATATTGATTGCGGCAAATGGATTTTAAAAAAATCTTTGGCAATTTCTACATTGCTTAAACTGATTTTGAATAATTTATCATGTGGATTTTTTATGTTTGCCATTATATTAATATTTAAAATTAGACTATGAAATTATATTTTTTATAACTTTAAATTTATTGTTAAAGTTATTGTATAATCTTTAAAATTAATTAGTAATAGCAATTATTACAATATAAATATGTAGGATTAATTGTTAATATTTAGCTGACAGGATCTAATTCTGGATATTTATCTGGGTTAAGTAAATAGTATTCATAAAAACCATTTATTCCTCCAGGTGGTTCAGATTCTATGCACTCAATAAAAAGCTTATCATCTAATCCACTTGTAATTTATTAAATAAATGTGGTTGTAATTCGTGTTAAGTATATAAATATTTTCTTTGACAATAAGACCTGAATTACGTTATAATTGCTCATAGGTAAATATTTAAGTAGCTAGAGGTAATTTGGGGTGCAATACAAATACATTAATCTTAATGATAAAGAACAGCTCTGCTTATTAGGTAGGGCAATTTTAAATGATTTGTTAATGGAAAATCAAAGCAATGTAAGATGTATATTTAAAGATATAGAAATTCAATTAACTAAACAATTGTTAGACTTTAAAACAAAAAAAGAATCTTTGTCTCAAGATATTTTGGAAAACCTAAAAATATCGTTAAACCCAATTATGCAAAAACTAATTATAGGGATTAATAAATATGATGATCAAAAAATAACAGCCATAAATGCATTATCTGAATATATAATAGATCAAATGTTTATCGTTCCATATTATTTACTAGAACAGAATAGATTTTTTAATAGTAAAGCATTGCATGATTATTATAATCAAACTGGTCAAACATGGTTTATAAATTTAAATTATTATAAAAGCTCAATAGTAGGTTATGATGCAAGTTTAAGCTTAGATCACATGATTCAAAATATTATTAATCAATTATTAAATATAAATGAATCAATATATCTGAAAGAGATTAAACATAAATCAGAGCATATACCTTTACCAAAACTTATAGAAATAAATAAATTGATAGATAAGCTCAAAACAATGATTACAATTGACTATTGTGATGGTAAATTAGCATATGCTTATAATAAACATCAGATAGTTATTTCTGAGCTTATTTCAATATTAGAATATGTGCAACTAGAATATGACGACTTAAAAGAATATATGTTGGCAAATAATATTAGCAACATTTTACAAATACCAACTATTGCAAGAAAAGTTCCAGAATATAGCAGCATTTTATTAAAAGAAAAATTGCCAATAACAACTAAAGAATTAGATGCTATATTTGTTCCTGAATCAAATTATAGAAGCTTAGCAGATATTTATTCTTATGGAAATTATGTTCAAACTACAGATAGGCTGAATGGTAGACTGTTAGAAAGGATAAAGCTTAGATCTACAAACATTTTATGTTTAAGTGCAACAGAGCTATTTTTAGTAAGATTTGATTTAAGAAATTTGCTAGAAAATTGTATTAAAGTTCAATGTAGTATTAATGAAACTGAATTATCTGATAGTTTAGATTTTGTTATGAAAAAATTAGAAGCAGGAACAAAAAATTATAATAATCAATCATTTTCATCTTTTGAGCAACCGTTTCAAAAATTTGATGAAAAGTTATTAGATTTTGAGAAATCAAAACAATTATTACAACAAACAAAATTAATTCTATCTGAGGAACATCAAAACAGAAATGCTTTACAAAAAGTATATAATGATGATTTTTCTATGTTTATATTTCAATTTAATGAGGAAAAGTCAAAAATTGAATCTCAACAACAAAAAGAACAATTGATAAAAAAGCTTATTGAAAATCCGTTATCCTTAAATAGTATTTCTAAAGGTAGCAAAGAAGGCAGTCCAATCATAACAATAACATTTGATTTTATTGACTTAGAAAGCGCAAAACGTTGTTTGCAGTTAAATGAATGCCAATGCCAAGAAAAATTTCAAAGAAAGCAGTATTCACAAATTGAAGATTATAGATCGAAGATCGAGTCTAATATAGTAAAATCCATATTAGATAATGTTAGAGATAAATCAGAACAAATAAATTTAGCGTGTATAGGTAGTGATTTGTTTGGGTTAACTATTATTTTAGCTAAATTATATAAAGATGGGTACACACAATTTAATATTTTTAATATAGAAAAAACAATAAATTACGATTCCAATATAGAAAATATGCGAAAATTAAAGGAAATCAAAAGATTGGATGAGAATTGTAAAAAATTTTGGGAATGGTTATTTAACAACAATCAAAATAATTTTAAATCAACAATAAACTTTATAACAATTGTTAACAACAATTGTTATCTTGCTGGTAATAGACCAATACAAAATAAAAAAATTTTTCTTTTTGCAGAAGACTTAAGTTCTATGCGTTATGCAAGCCAGTATAACGATAGTATGACTGATGTTGCTAATAAAATTTATAAAAACAACCCAAGTTCAGAGGTGTTTTTGACTCAATTTGATACCAAAGTTTACGAATTAACAACGTTATTTGTAGCAATTAATAGTCAGTTTAAAATTAGAAACTCAATGTAATATGTAAAATATACTAAATATTTTCTAATTCTAATAATTTTGCTTTAGCTGTAATAATTACTTCTTCAGGGATCCCAGCTAATTTAGCTACTTGTAACCCAAAGCTTTTAGCAGCTGATCCTTCTTTAACAGTATACAGAAAAACTAAATTGCCTTCTTGTTCTATCGCTGTTACATGAATATTCGAAATTTGTAAATGTTGTTTAGATAAATCTGCTAGTTCTAAAAAATGAGTTGCAAATAAACAAAAACAATTATTTTTATTAATTAAGTATTTAGCAATAGCATAAGCTAAAGATATACCATCAAAAGTGCTAGTGCCTCGACCAATTTCATCAATTATAACTAAACTTTCCTTGGTTGCATATTGTAATATATTTGCAGTTTCTAACATTTCTAGCATAAAGGTAGATTTACCTTGAGTTAAATCATCTGAAGCACCAATTCTTGAAAAAATTCTGTCAATTGGTCCAATACTTGCTTTGTAAGCAGGAACAAAGCTACCAATTAATGCTAATAATACGATAAGCGCATTTTGTCGCATATAAGTAGATTTTCCTCCCATGTTAGGTCCTGTAATAATATACATTTTAGTTTTAGGATCGAAATTTAAATTATTTGGAATAAAATGGGTTTGTTGAATCATCTCAACTGTTGGATGGCGTCCTCTTATAATATTAATTCCTGGTTCGGAGGTTAAAATAGGTTGAGACCAATTTAAAGTAATTGCACGTTCTGCTAAATTACTAATTACATCTAAGGTAGCTATAGACATAGCGGTTGCTTGAATATCTAAAATATGTTGTTGTAAATTTTTTAATAATTGTTCAAACAACCATTTTTCTCTAGAGATAGCGCGGGAACGACTACTTAAGATCCGATCTTCTAATTCTTTTAACTCAGGGCTGATAAATCTCTCTGCATTTTTTAAAGTTTGTCTTCGAATATAATGAGGTGGAATTAATTTACTTTGGTTACGGCTTACTTCTAAATAATATCCATGAATTTTATTAAAACCTATTTTTAAAGTCGATAATTTAGTACGCTGTTTTTCTTCGCTTTCAATTTTATGTAAAAACAGATCGGCATCATTATAAATTGCTCTTAATTGATCTAATTCTTCATCATATCCAATTGCAATAAAATTACCATCTCGTAATATTACTGGAGGATTATCAATAATTGCCCGATTTATTAATTGATATAAATCGGGAAAAGTTTTTAAATTTGTTAAAATGTTTTTTAACAATAGATTATTAGGTAGATTATTAAATTGAATATTATTAAGTAAATCTATTATTTTAGGTAATAAATTAAAGGCTTGTTTTAATTGTAATAAATCTCTAGGTTTAGCGGTTAAAATTGCAATTCTACTAATGATTCTTTCTAAATCTCCTATTTCTTTTAAAATTTCTTGAAATTGTTCAAAAGTATTAGCTAATTGCAAAGTATTAATTGCGGTATAACGTTGATTTAATAGATTATGATCTTTAATTGGACGATTAAGCCAATTAAATAATAATCTACTTCCCATGGAAGTTTTACAGTAATCTAATAATCCTAATAAAGTTAAAGATTTATTGTTGGAATTATTATGTTGTTGTATCTGGATGTTGGTAATAATTTCTAAGTTTCTTCTGGTTTGTTGATCAATAATTACACTATCTTCTAAATATTCTAAATTTAATTGTTTAATATGCGGCATTTCATTTTTATGCATGGTTTTTACATAATGCAATAAAGCACCAGCTGCCCATATACTGATTAAACATTCTAAATCATCAGAAATTTGATATTGTTGTAAAAAATTATAATAAAAATTTTTACCAAAATGATTGTTAAGTGCTAATTTAGTGGCTTTTTCAGTAAAATATAATTGATCTAATTCATTGACTGCCGTTTTAAAGTTAATGAATTTTCTGTGATTTTCTAAGTTTTTAGGGATAATAATTTCTACAGGCTGTAATCTTTCTAATTCTCCAGTTAAATCCACAAGATTTTTAATGCTTGAGATTTTAAACCACCCTGTACTTATATCTAAACTTGCCAACCCAAAGCAAGCATGTTGTTGTAAAATTGCAATAATTATATTTGCCTGTTTATTAGGGAGTAATTCTTCTTCAGTTACGGTTCCAGGTGATATAACTCTAGTTACTTTACGCTCCATAGGGCCTTTATTGTTAGGTTCTCCTATTTGTTCGCAAATAACTATGGTTTCTCCTAATTTTATTAAACGATTTATATAATTGTCTATAGTATGATATGGAACTCCTGCCATTTCGATAGCTTGACCTTTGGTTTTACCACGTTTAGTTAAAGTTAAATCTAATAATTTAGAAGCTTTTATAGCATCATTGAAAAATAATTCATAAAAATCTCCCATGCGGTAAAATAATAAATAATTAGGGTATTCTACTTTGATTTGTAAATATTGTTTAATCATTGGAGTATGATCTTGAATTGAATTTTCTAAATTGTTCATATTAATTACTGCTTGTTAATTACTAATGGTTTTTAATTTATATCCATGAGGAGTAAATTCTAAGATGGTTGCTTGATGATCCCAATCGCTTAACACAATTCTAGTAAAATCTTTATTATAATTGTAAATATTTGGTTTATGCGTATGTCCATGAATTAATAATTCTACAGAATATTGTTTCATTAATTTATTTACACTATCAATGCAAATATCATATTTTATTAAATTATTATGTTTGGTATTATTTTTTAGGTGTTTCTTTTGGCTTAAAATTCTTAAAATTTTTGCTAAAATTAGTTTTAATTTAATTGGCAGTATATTGGCTATGGAAATTGTAATTGGGTGTCTAATAATTTTAGTAAAATAAAAATGCAATTTATCTGAGCTAGACAATAAATCTCCATGCATTAAAAGAGTTTTGTATCCAAATAAATTTAAAGAAAATATATTTGGTAATATAATTATTTCAGTTTGTTGAGCAAATTTTTCTCCGATTAAAAAATCTCGATTACCGGCAATAAAATATACTTTACATTTTTTGGTAAGTTCTTGTAAGGTTTTTTTGACTCTAATTAAAAATTTAGTATTCCAATTATCATCTATCCAAAATTCAAATAAGTCTCCTAATATGTACACCGATTGAGTATCAAGAGGTAAATTTTCACAAAATTTTACAAATAACTTATAGCTGTTAATAGCTTTTTCGTTTAAATGTAAGTCAGAAATAAAAAAAACCTTCATAGTTATCTAGCTTTTATGTGATATAATAAATTTATATTTAATATATTTAGTATATTTAGTATACTTAGATGTTGCTTAGAACTTAATCTTATAATACATTTTGCGGTATGACAATAAACACAAATAATATTAATTCTTCGGTTACTTCTCCAGTTATAACCAGGTTTGCTCCTAGTCCAACTGGTTTTATGCATATTGGTAATTTACGTACAGCGTTATTTAGTTACTTATTTGCTAAAAATCATGGGGGAAAATTTTTACTAAGAATAGAAGATACTGATCGAGAGCGTTCTAAGCCAGAATATGTTGCAGGATTATTTAAAGATTTTAAAGCATTAGGGATAGATTGGGAAAAAGAAGTTGTTTATCAATCCCAAAGAACTAGTATTTATGAAGAATTTTATGCTAAGTTACAACAAAATAATTTAATTTATCGTTGTTTTTGTTCAGAGGAAAAATTAAGTTTATCTAGAAAAATTCAATTATCTCAAGGGTTACCTCCTAGATATGCTGGCACTTGTTTAAAATTAAGTATCGAAGAAGTTAATCAAAAATTAGCTAATAATGAATTAGCTTGCTGGAGATTTAAGATCCCTAAAAATGTTATAGTTGAATTTGAAGATTTAATCAAAGGCAAACAAATTTTTAATAGTAATGATTTAGGAGATTTTGTAATTAAGCGCCAAGATGGCAGCGCATCTTTTATGTTTTGTAGCGTAATTGATGATGTTTTACAAGGAGTAACGCATGTACTTAGAGGGGAGGATCATGTTAGTAATACTCCGAGACAATTATTAATTTTACAGGCTTTAAAATTATTTCCTCCTAAATATGGTCATTTTTCTTTATTAAGTAATGGAACAGAAAATGATCCTAAGCTATCCAAAAGAAGTGGTAGCGAATCGATACAAGATTTTCTTAGCCAAGGATATTTACCTCAAGCGTTATTAAATTATTTAGCGAGATTGGGGCATAATTTTAGTTGTCAAGAAAATCAATTATTTAATTTAGCAGAATTGGCGATGCATTTTAATTTAAAGCATATTAGTTCAAATGCTGCTAAGCATGATCTTGTGCATTTAAAATTTTGGCAAAAGCAAGCAATGCTAATAATTGATAATCAACAATTATTAGCAATTTTAAATACAGATCCAGAATTTAATCAAATTTTAAAAAATAATAAAATAATTGATAATAATAAACTTACTGAATTTTTAAATTTAATTAAACATAATATTTTAATGCCGAAAGAATCAATTGTATGGACAAAAGTATTGTTTGCGAATAATTTACAAGAATTAGATTTTAATTTAGATTTACAAAAGTTTTTTAAAAATATAGATCTTAAATTTCTACAAGTTTTAACTCAAGATCTAGATTTTGTAAATATATTTAAAAAATTACAAGAATTAGGTTTTGCTAAAAAAGAAATTTTCATTAATTTACGTATGATTTCTACTGGGAAAAACTCGGGTCCAGAATTAAATAAAATTTTTGAAATCATGGGAACAGATAGGATCCAAAAACGAGCTCAGCAAATCATAAGATTTATTACAGCTTAATATAATAATTAATGTATGTATAATTTATATAAATAATATATTGATATAATGTTAAAAATTTATAATAGTATTTCAAGAGAAAAACAAGAATTTATTCCATTAACTCCTAAAGTGGTTAACCTTTATGTGTGTGGAGTAACAGTATACGATTATTGTCATATTGGTCATGCAAGAACCTATATGTTTTTTGATACAGTAGTTAGATATTTTAATTTTTTAGGATTTAAAGTAAATTTCATCCGCAACATTACAGATGTTGATGATAAAATTTTAAATAAAGCCAAACAACATAAAGTATTACCAGATCTTATAGCCAAACAATTTACTGAAGAGATGCAGATAGATTTTGCAGCTTTAAATTTATTGATTCCTGAATATGAACCTAAGGCTACTGAGTATATTGAAATAATGATTAAATTAATTAATAAATTATTAATTAATAATTATGCTTATATAGGTACTAATGGTGATGTATTTTATAACACTAAAAATTTTAAAAATTATGGAAGTTTAGCTAAACGTGATCTAGAAAACATGCAGCATACAGATAGAGTAGAGGAAGAAGTGCAAGTTGCAAAACTAAATCTGCAAGATTTTGTATTATGGAAATTAGTAGTTAAAGAAGAGCTTGGCTGGAATTCTCCGTGGGGATATGGACGCCCTGGATGGCATACTGAATGTGCTGCGATGTCTTTAGAATTATTTGGAAATGAGTTTGATATTCATGGAGGAGGAGCTGATTTAATCTTTCCGCATCATGAAAATGAAGTGGCACAAATAGAAGGTATTGTTGGAAAGCGAGTTGTTAATTATTGGATGCATGTTGGATTTTTACAAGTTAATCAGCAAAAAATGTCTAAATCTTTAGGAAATTTTACGTTAATTAGAGAAATTTTAGCAGTTTATCCTGCCGAAGTATTAAGATGTTTTATGTTAAGTTCTCATTATCGTAGTCAAATTGAATTTACTGAAGATAAATTACAAGTAGCCAAACTTTCTTTAGAAAGATTATATTTATCGATCAGAGGAATTAATTTAGAAATTAATTTAGGATCTCAGGAAGAACATGAATTTAACCTAAAAATAAATAATTATTATTTAGAAAAATTTACATCTGCGATGGAGGATGATTTTAATACACCATTGGTTTTATCGATATTATTTGAATTATCCAAAGAATTAAATATTCTTAAAGAAAACGATAAAGAAAAAAATAAAGTATCAATTAAAGCACAAATTATGGCAAATTTATTAATAAAAATCGCAAATATTATAGGATTATTAATAGAGGATCCAGAAGAATTTTTTTGTCAATCTAGTAAAAATTTTAAAACTAATTCAAATGTTATATCTACTCAAGAAATTAAAGAATTAATTACTAAACGTAATCTTGCAAGAAAAGCTAAGGATTGGCAATTAGCAGATCTTATTCGTCAAAATTTAGCTAAACAAGGGATTTTACTTGAAGATCAAGGAGAACAAACTACTTGGCGTAGAGGTTGAGTAATTAGGAGGTTGTGATTTATTAGGAATAAGTTAATTTATTATTTAAACCTCAGTTCGACGAAATTAAAAAGCTAATAGTTTTTCTCGTGTTCAACAATCAAACATAAGAAAAAATTTAATAGGTCCTTAATAATTTTCTAGGCTTTTTAATTTTCGTCGAACTGAGGTGTTTTAACGTAGATTTTAAACAGAGCCAAGCAAATAAATGCGATGCAGTAGTTAAACATGCCACTATATAAGTATAACGTGGAGTTCCTGCCATAGAAAAAAAGAACAAAGAAAATAGCATGCTACAACTAACAGCATTAAACATTATTAATGGAAAAGCAGCCCAAGTTTTTTTTAAATTTATAAATCCTAAAAATAGATAAATTACACTTAAAATGGCCATTAAAATATGGCCAACCAAAACATATCCAATTACTTTAGCGCTATAATAAATTATTTTATAAGATATAAGATCTGGCGATAATTTTTGTTCTAATTGTTCTTTTACTGCATGAAAACCTGGTAAGGATAATAATAAAATGTATGAAAAATTCGTAAATCTATGTTTTAAATATATTAAAGGGTGAGCAACAATTGTACTTGCCCATTCTTTCCACAATTCTTTAGCTTGTTGTTTATTTTTGGTTTTAGTAAAGATGGCATCTTCTGGAAAAACCATATCATCCACTGCTTGGTGATTAAAATTTTTATAGAATATTTTTAAAGAAAAATGTTTGGTATGTAAAAATTTTGGTACATACATAATGTTAGAATAAAAACTAATTGCTGCAAGATCATAAATTTTTACATATTCCCAAGAATTACTTTTTTGTTCATTTGGTACTAATAAATTATTTGTATAGTGAAATATTCCGTAAAATAAGCTATATATTAAGAAAAAGCTTAAAATTATTTTAAACTTTTTAAATTTAGATTGATCAAATATTAATAATCCATGATGAATTATATATCCTGCAATCACAATAGGCGCTGAATATTGAGCTTGAAATTTTACACAAGTACCATAAAATAGGATTAACCAAAATAGTATATGTTCTTTAGTATCTAGAGATCTTCGTTTGCCAATTGCGTTGCTTAACATAATAATAGTAAGTAAAAAACTAAAGGCAAATCCTACATCTTTCCAAATTTTGCAGGAATAAATTAGTACAATTGGTATTAAAGGAAAGATCGCAAAAAAATATGTTGATATATAATTAAAATTATTATTAACTTTAGTTGAATTATTAATATTATTAAATATATTAATACCGTAAGCTGAAGCTCCATATAAAAGTAATAAATGTAGCAATAACATCATCCCCGATCCTTGATATATAAGATCTAAATAATGCCATACAAATGACATAATTGCAGGGTGATGATCGTTGTAGAGGCCAGATTTTGCTATGCTATATTGTGTATAGCTATCAGGAGTCATGTAGCCAGGCCAAGCAATAAGTAGAGTTAATAATAAAGAGCAAATTAATATAATGTAGGGTAAATATTTTTTTATTTTATATTTCACAAAGAATAAGCTTTTAACCTAAATTATTTATAAATAATCTTAATCAATTTTAATATAGCTAAAATTAGTATTTAATTGATTTTAAATATTGTACATAAAAAATTTCGGTAATCAATAATTAAATATACTAATATAAATATAATAAATTATTTT
>CAIKKE010000115.1 GCA_903827925.1 uncultured Francisellaceae bacterium | reverse complement strand
TTGGCTATTTCAATGTTATTTAAAGATTGCTTAAATACTCTATCATGAGGATTATAAATTTTAGTCATTAATTAATTCGCATATTATATTATTATTTACTGTATTGCATACAATAAAAATAATTAATATTTACTAATTAATCTATAGTATTTTTTATAGTGTTTTTGCTAAAAAATTAAATTTTAATTTCTTCTATAGTCAATTTTGTTACTTTAACAATAAAATTAAGATCAGCACCTTCTGCTTTACACGTATCTTGCTATGGGATATAAAATTTCTTACATTTTGTACTGTGATCTTTGTAACAAAGCCGTTTCTTCCGAATTAAGGCTATCATCTTCTGAGGAGATATCTTTTATCTTTGTAAAAGATTTTATCCATGAAAACAAGAAAAATTTATCACTTTTTCTTTCTATTATTTGAGGATTTAATCCCTCGAAAGCAAAAAGGTCTAGCAATCTTTTTTCATCTCTAGCAGTTAGACCTTTTAAAGTTAACGAAAAAGTATCATCTACACAAATTAATTGAAACGGACTGATTCGTTGTTTATCTAAACTAAGTTTTGCTCTTATTCGTTCTATGATAGATTTACTACAAATATAATCTGTTTCAGAGAAAAACAAAAATGTTTTGTTTTCTTTGTTATACTGAACTCTCGCCCTTTGGGGTACAACACTTGTTTGATTGTTTTGTTTCATTTTGTTAAGCTTCCATCAAGTTTTTTATAATAAGCCATATGGTCTTTAACTTAATTTATCATACAAACATTTCGAGCACAATTTTTGTTATAATAACATTATCCCAAATTAATGCCCACCCTTGAAAAAGGACCTTCAGTTAAACCCAAATTAATATGTTGTTTAATATATTTTTCATCTTTACTGTCGTCTGTTACGTAAAAATGTTGACTGTTTTCAATTTTATATTCTTGAATATTGTTTAAAACCACTTTCTCTTTTTTTAAAACAAGCCAAATTTTATTTAAAACCATTATTAGCCATGATAGTTCACAATTACGATTTTCTTTGAAAATGTCTGTATATAGTGAGGGTTTACACCTAAAGAAAGGAGGCTCGCCCGCGGGGATCTCTAGTAATTGATGATGAATTTCATTAAAAACAATTTCCCAACATATATCAGCTCTAGATTCAAATTCGTATATTACAATTTCTTTTCCTTTTTGAGCTTTGTTGATTATATCAAAAGAGCAGCTTTGTTTGTATGGAGCTAATACTTTAAAATGGTAAACCCCATGTCTCATTAAAATTGGCATTATTTTATTCCACGCCTCACAAAGATTACCTAAAATTTCATTATTAATGGATATGTGTATTTTCCATCCTTCTGAATTTTCGTATCTATCTCTGATATTTGGTGTTATTTTGTAAATATGAATGTAGCCGTCCCCTTTTAAGCTTGCCATATAGTCTTGGTTTTTAATATATTTACCTTGCAAAACAACAATACACATTGGTTCATAATAAAATGGTTTTATATCTAAATTAGGATTAAACATGTATTCATGTAATGTTGAAATAGTAATATTGTCATCATCAACTTTTTCTCTTTGATTGTTTAGCTCAGAACAACAACAAAAAAATCTATAACATTTCAAACAATTCATGTTTTTCCTCATTAAAAGATATAAAATTAATTTTTAAATAACAGGTAAGATAATGTTTTAATAGGAAATTAGGGGATATGCTATAGTTAGACGCTCTTCTTGTTGTAGGATATCTACCATATATTTAAATGGCAGTGATATTTTAAAATAATGCATTTTAGAACAACATGTTGTCTACGTTAATTTGGTTTTAAAGGTTTCAATTAAATTTATGTTAGATTATTTATGTTTTCAAAATGGTATTAAAAATATTTTTAATGATAAAATTGACATTGCTAATACAATAGAATTTTTAATAGTTAGTTATTCGAGGTGTTTAATATTAGTTATAAAACCTCTTTCAAAAACTTACCCGTAAAAGAACCAGTTTTTTTGTAATTCTTAGCTAAATTCTCAGGAGTAGCCGCATCTATAATTTGCCCACCTTTATCTCCTCCTTCTGGACCTAAATCAATTACCCAATCTGCAGTTTTAATTACATCTAAATTATGTTCGATAATTATAATAGTATTACCATGGTTTCTTAAGGTAAATAAAATTTGTAACAATCTTTTTACATCATGAAAATGTAAACCTGTTGTTGGTTCATCTAATATATACACTGTATTACCAGTATCTCTTTTAGACAATTCTTTGGCTAATTTTACACGTTGAGCTTCGCCTCCTGATAAAGTAGTTGCAGCTTGTCCTAATTTTATATAACCCAATCCCACTTCTAATAAAGTTTCTAATTTTTTCTTAATAGCAGGAATAGCGGTAAAAAATACTAATGCTTCCTCTACTGTCATACTTAAAATTTCATTGATATTTTTACCTTTATAATATACTTCTAAAGTTTCTCGATTATATCTAGTACCGTTACATACATCACATGTTACATATAAATCCGCCAAAAAATGCATCTCGACTTTTACTAATCCATCCCCACAACAAGCTTCGCACCTGCCTCCTTTAACATTAAAGCTAAATCTACCTACTTGATAACCTCGAGATTTAGCTTCAGGAACAGAAGCAAATAATTCACGTATATGGGTAAACAATCCAGTATAAGTTGCAGGATTAGATCTGGGAGTTCTACCGATTGGATCTTGGCTAATATCAATAACTTTATCTAACAATTCTACTCCTGAAATATCCTGATATTTACCAGCAGTAATAGTTGAAGCTCTATTTAATTGTTTCGCTAAAATTGGATATAAAGTATCGTTAACTAATGTCGATTTACCGGATCCTGAAATTCCAGTAACACAAGTTAATAACCCTATAGGAAAACATACGGTTAAATTTTTTAAATTATTAGCTTTAGCTCCAATTATAATTAACTGTTTATTGAAATTAATTGGAATTTTATGTTTAGGGACATCAATTTTCTCCACACCAGATAAATATTTTCCAGTTAAAGATTGCTTATTTTGCATAATTTGCTGTGGAGTCCCAGTAGCTATAATCGATCCTCCATGAACTCCTGCTCCTTTACCTACATCTACCACAAAATCTGCATTTAAAATAGTATTATGATCATGCTCAACTACAATTACACTGTTTCCTAAATCTCTTAAATTTGTTAAAGTTTTAATTAATCTTTCATTATCTCTTTGATGCAGACCAATAGATGGTTCATCTAAAACATACATAACCCCTACCAGCCCTGCCCCAATTTGACTAGCTAAACGGATCCGTTGAGCTTCTCCTCCTGACAAAGTATCCGCACTACGATCCAAAGTTAAATAATCTAAACCTACATTAATTAAAAAGCTTAATCTAGTAATAATTTCTTTTAAAATTCTTTCAGCAATTTTTAATTTTGATCCTGTAAATTTTAAATTATTAAAAAATTCTTTAGCATTAAAAATTGATAGACTAACTACATTTAGCAAAGTAATATTTTGAATATAAGTATTTCTAGCAATTATATTTAATCTGCTACCATTACAAGTATTACAAATTTTATTACTAAGAAATTTAGCTAATTCTTCTCTAACATAATCAGAATTGGTTTCTAAATAACGTCGTTGTAAATTATTTAACACCCCTTCAAACTTTTGATTTCCTTCTAACAATATAGTAGTTATTTTTTTAGGTAAATCTTTATAAGGAATATTTAAACTAAATTTATGAATTGTACTAAGTTGTTCTAAAATAGTGTAATGATAATTATGCGTACGATCCCACCCACGAATAGCTCCTGCAGATAAAGATAAATTTTCATCTACTAAAATTTTATCTTGATCCATAAATTGTTTAACCCCTAATCCATCACATTCAGAACAAGCTCCTTGTGGATTATTAAAAGAAAATTGTCTTGGTTCTAATTCTTTAATACTATATCCACATTGATTACATGCAAATTTACTAGAAAATTCTAAAATTTTAACAAAATCACCAGCCGGATCCATAATAGCTGCCATCACTAAACCATCAGTTAAATTCAACCCAACAGATAAAGAATCTGTTAATCTAGTTTTATAATTTGGTTGTATAGTTAAGCGATCAATAACTACTTCAATATCATGTTTTTTATGAAAATCTAATTTTGGTAATTCATCTAGATCTAAATTGTAAATTGTCCCATTAATTCTTACTCGAATAAATCCTTGATCTTTTAATACTTCTAATTGTTTATGATATTCACCTTTTTTAGCCCGAACAATTGGCGCTAATAGCATTAATTTAGTGTCTACTGGTAAAGCTAATAATTGATCTACCATTTGGCTTACTGCTTGGGCGTCTAAAACAGTATTGTGTTCAGGACACCTTGGTTCGCCAACCTTTGAAAATAATAATCTTAAATAATCATAAATTTCCGTAATTGTTCCGACAGTCGAACGAGGATTATGCGAAGTTGATTTTTGTTCAATAGAAATTGCAGGAGAGAGTCCTTCTATACTATCTACATCTGGTTTTTCCATTACTGATAAAAATTGTCTAGCGTATGTAGATAAAGACTCCACGTAACGACGCTGCCCTTCTGCATATAACGTATCAAACGCTAATGAAGATTTACCTGAACCTGATAAACCAGTAATAACTACTAATTGATCTCTAGGGATCTCTAAATCTATATTTTTTAAATTATGAGTTCTTGCGCCTTTAATTGATATGAATTTCATTGAAACCTACATACTACTAAATTTAATAATCTTAACTTAATTGATTATATATCAATAGCAAATTTAATGAAAATTATGTATTGTTTACGAATATATTTATATTATATTAATAATTTATTAAGTTAAATATTTAAATAATTAGTGAATTTTTAAATCATTAGTAAAATTAGGATAGAGGTAAAGTTATGTCTAAAGGTGTTAATAAAGTTATTTTGATTGGTAATTTAGGGGCAGATCCAGAAATCCGTTACATGCCTAGTGGCAGTGCAGTAGCAAATATAAGTATTGCAACTAACGAATCATGGAAAGATAAACAAACTGGGGAATTACAAGAACGTACTGAATGGCACAAGGTATCATTATTCGATAAATTAGCTCAAATAGTGTCTGAATATTTAAAAAAAGGATCTAAAGTATATATAGAAGGATCTTTACGTACTAGAAAATGGCAAGATCAAAGTGGTAATGATCGTTATATTACTGAAATTATTGCTAGCAGTATGCAAATGTTAGATTCTAAAGAAAGCAAAGGTAAAAACAATAATTTTACTAATTTAAACGAAGGTTCTAATGAAGCACCTATGAATATAAATCATAATATGCAGCTACAAGAGCAAGATGAAATACCATTCTAAACCAAAAATTAATATTATTAATGATATTAATTTAACTATTGATCCTAACCGTAGCTTAATTATTCAAGCAGAGTGTATCAATTCCCCAAATTATGATTTACGTCCTGAAAATACTAAAATTAATCTATTAGTTATTCATGGCATAAGTTTGCCTCCTGGGGAATTTTTACCTCGATCTGAAAAATACATAAAAGATTTATTTAGCAATCAATTAGATCCAAATATTCATCCTTATTTTAAAACCATTGCGGATCTTAAAGTATCTTGTCATTGTTTAATTATGAGATCTGGTAAACTTTTACAATTTGTACCATTTAAGTATCGTGCTTGGCATGCAGGTAAATCTGATTTTAAAGGTAGAGAAAATTGTAATGATTTTTCAATTGGAATCGAATTAGAAGGCTCTGATGATATGCCTTATACTAATATTCAATATCAAGTATTAAAATCTGTAATTAACGCTATTCAGACCGTATATCCTCTAATTAAATCAAACAGAATTGTAGGACATAGTGATATTGCGCCAAACAGAAAAACCGATCCTGGTAAATATTTTAATTGGGATTGGATTAAGTAAAATTAATCTTACAAGATTTACATAAAAAAATATTCATATTAGTTATTCACAATCTTAAATCTTGTTCAAAATAAATCCTAAACCTTTAACTCTAATATTTTCTAACAATGGAAAATTAAATTTCCCAGGAACTACAACAGTTAAGCTATCTAATTTCAATTCTTGCATAGCAATTTTCATCGATGGAGTTAATTTAGGAGCATCGGTATATTTAAATTCAAATCCTATTTTTTTACCATCCTTAAGAATAAGTAAATCTAATTCAGCTTGATTGTGGGTAGCCCAAAAATAACAATCCTGTGCATCTACATCATAAAATCTAATAATTTCTTCTAATGCCATTCCCTCCCAACTTGCTCCTAATTTTGGATGAGTAGTTAGAGAGTTATAATCTGTTATATCCATTAATGAGTGTAAAATACCAGTATCTCTAAAGTAGATCTTACAAGATTTTACTTGTCTTTTAGCTATATTTTCAAACCATGGATTTAATTTACGGATCATAAAAGTTCCTACTAATATATCTAGGTATCGTTTAATAGTGGTATCAGAATACCCTAAAGATCGACCGATTTCAGATGCATTAAATAAATTACCATGTACATGAGTTAACATCTTCCAAAATCTTCGCATAGTTTCTGAAGGAACATTAATACCTAAAGACGGAATATCTCTTTCTAGAAAAGTTTTAATATATTCATTGCGCCACTTAAGACTTATATTAAGATTTTTAGCTAAAAACGATAAAGGAAATCCTCCTAACAACCATAATTTTTTCAAATCATGCGCTTCATTCAACGTAAACGGAGTTAATTCAATATGACAAATTCTACCTGCTAAGCTTTCTGATGATTGATTTATCAAATCACGAGAAGCACTACCTAAGATTAAAAATTTCTGTTTAAATTGCTGTATTTTATATTGATAGTCTACTAATACTCTTAAAACAGGAAATAATTCTGGTTTTCTTTGGATTTCATCAATTATAATTAACCCATTTAACTCAGACAATGCCAATTTGGGATTACTTAGTCTGGATAAATCCTCTGGATCTTCTAGATCAAAAATATGTACATTTTTTTGATTATTAGCATACATATTAGCAAGAGTACTCTTACCACATTGACGAGGACCTAAAATAGCACAAACTGGATTAACAGCAAACGCTTGATTTATAGCTGTAAGAAATTTATCTCTATTCATAATAGTATCAATAATAAAATACCTATTGTTAATAATATTTAAAATATTATTATATACTACACCATGAAATTTCCAAGTTTAATGTTGATTTTTCATGGTATAAATATTACTTATCAAAATACATCCTTAATAAATATACAATTACTTAAACAAATGTTAAAATTATCTTTATAAATTCAATTATAAATTCAATTATAAAATCATTATTTAACAATTATTAATTTAAACAACCAACTAAGGTCGATTACTAATATTAATTTATGGATAATAAAAAGATCTGCTTAGTAGCTATTAAAAAAGTTATAAACCCTTACGCAAAAGTAAAAATTATTACAAACAATGCTGATGATAGTAGCGATAATAACTATAAATGTAATAAAATAGATCTACAAAATGTTCCTTTCGTTATAAATCCTTTAGATGAAATTGCAATAGAAGCGGCAGTACAATTAAAAACCCAAGGTAAAATAGATCATATTATAGCTGTCTCGATTGGATCAGACTGCAAGGATATATTAACTCAAGCTTTAGCAAGGGGCGCAGATCGTGCGATTTTAATTCAAACGGCAGAATTCATCTCCCCTTTAAATATAGCTAAAATTTTAAAATATTTAATTATGGCTAATAATGTCAATTTGGCGATTTTAGGTAAACAAGCAGTTGACTATGATTTCAATCAAACTGGACAAATGTTAGCTGGATTATTAAATTGGCCGCAAGCTTGTTTTGCCTCCAAAATTAGTTTTAATCATAACGAATGTAATAATAATTTGAATAATTTTGATCTTTCTATAGATAGAGAAATTGATACTGGGCTCGAAACTTTACAGCTAAAATTACCTGCAATTATCACGGTAGATTTATTATTAAATGAACCACAAAGATTGAATTTAAATCAATTATTGCAAGCCAAGAAGAAATCTATAGATATTATTGACTTACAAGATTTAATCAATAAGCAATTAATATCTTTAGATTTTAATCAACTAAAAATATTAACTAATAACTACCCTACTGTTTCTGTTAAAAATTGCATAAAAATAAATAACCCTTTAGATCTGATCCAAAAATTAATTACAGAAGATAAAGTATTAATAAGGTATTAATATGAGCGCATTAATTATTGCTGAACACGATAATCAACAATTATTGCCCGCAACAATCGCGGCTATTGATGCTGCCAAACAATTAACTAATCATATTAATTTAATCATCATTGGCTATAATTGCCAAGCTGTAGCGGAACAAGCTAATTCAATTAAACAGCTAAATAAAACAATCTTACTACAATCTGAAAATTATCAACATTTATTAGCAGAAAATATTTGTCCAATAATTATTTCATTATGTCAGCAACAAGCAACTTCTCAGGATTCTTATCAATACTTAATTGCAGGATCAACTACTTTTGGGAAAAATTTATTACCAAGAATTGCAGCTTGTCTAAACGTAGAGCTAATTTCAGATGTTATCAAAATTAAATCTCCAGATACATTTGAAAGATTAATTTATAATGGCAATATTATTCAAACTGTACAATTATTATCTAAGATTAAATGTTTAACGATTAGAACAATTAATTTTAATGACCAATTGGATAAATTATCCACTAAAAATTCTCTAAATAACTCTAAAAATAATATAGAATTATTAGATCCGAATAAATTCCCTATAGATACTAAAGTTAGTGTTACACAAATTTTTAATAATAATAATTCTCATCATAAAAATTTAAAAATTGATCTAACTACCGCTAAAATAGTAGTAGCAGGAGGAGCTGCATTAAAGTCGAAGGAAAATTTTAAATTAATTGAAGAACTAGCAGCTTTATTAAAAGCTGCCATTGGAGCTTCTAAATCTGCAGTAGATGCTGGATTTGCGCCAAATAATTGGCAAATTGGGCAAACAGGTAAAATTATTGCACCTAATTTATATATTGCAGTTGGAATTTCAGGGGCAGCACAACATTTAGTTGGAATAAAAGAAAGCAAAATTATTGTAGCTATTAACCTTGATGAAAATGCTCCAATCTGTAAAATAGCTAATTATGTAATCATTGGAGATTTATTTAAAGTGATACCAGATATGATTAAAGAGTTGTCTCTATATCAATCAAATACTGAAAATTTATCTACTATAACTACTAAATTATCTCCTTCATTAATAGAAGCATAGGAAATTTATGTTGATTAATATTAACAAACAATCAATCGAAAGTTTTGATCCAGAATTATTTAAAATAATTAATTTAGAACAACAAAGACAAGAACAAACCATTGAATTAATTGCATCTGAAAATTATGTAAGCCCTGGGATTTTAAAAGCTCAAGGATCAGTTTTTACTAACAAGTATGCAGAAGGTTATCCAGGAAAACGCTATTATGGTGGATGTGAATTCGCTGATCTCGCTGAAAACTTAGCCATATATAGAGCCAAAGAATTGTTTAATGCAGCTTATGCTAATGTTCAACCCCATTCTGGCTCTCAAGCTAATGCTGCGGTTATGCTTGCTTTACTAAACCCTGGAGATACAATTTTAGGTATGGGATTAAGTAGTGGTGGCCATTTAACTCACGGCTCTAAAGTAAGTTTTTCAGGTAAAATATATAATGCTATAGCTTATGAAGTAGATCCAGATACTGGATTATTGAATTATGATCAAATTTTAAATTTAGCCATAAAACACAAACCTAAATTAATTATTGCAGGATTTTCTGCTTATTCTAGAATTATAGATTGGCAAAAATTTAGAAATATTGCAGATCAAATTAATGCTTATTTATTAACTGATATTGCACACGTTGCAGGTTTAATTGCTACTAATTTATATCCATCTCCAATTAATATTGCAGATGTAGTAACAACCACGACCCATAAAACTTTACGAGGACCTCGTGGAGGCATGATTCTAGCAAGAGATAATCCTGAAATCATAAAAAAACTTAATGCTGCAATTTTTCCTGGCACTCAAGGCGGACCATTAATACATATAATTGCAGCCAAAGCTCTAGCTTTTAAAGAAGCTTTAATGCCTGAATTTACTGAATATTGTCAACAAATTATCGCTAATACTCAACATATGGCTTCTATCATTATAAACAATGGTTATAAAATTGTAAGCAATGGTACTGATAATCATATGTTTTTATTAGATCTTACGGATCGTAATATTAGCGGTAAAGATGCTAATCATGCTTTAGAATTAGCTAATATTGCTGCAAATAAAAATTCTGTTCCTAATGATCCTAAACCTCCCACTGTTACTAGCGGAATTAGGATAGGCACCCCCGCTATTACTACTAGAGGCTTTAAATTAACAGAAACCTCAATGGTTGCTAATTGGATCATAGAAATTTTAAATAATATTCATAATCAATCAAAAATCTCTGAAATTAAACAGCAAGTTTTAAAATTATGTAAAAATTTTCCAGTTTATGGAAACAAATTAAGTTAATAGAGAGATAAATATGCAATGTCCATTTTGCCATGCAGATGATACTAAAGTAACTGACTCCAGGTTAGTTACCGAGAAACAGCAAGTTAGAAGAAGAAGAGAATGCATTATTTGTAATCAAAGATTTACTACTTATGAAATAATCGAACTATCTATACCTAGATTAATCAAAAAAGATGGACGTTATGTACAATTTGAAGAAGGGAAATTACGCGCAGGAATATTAAGATCGCTAGAAAAAAGACCAATATCTATAAACAAAATCGATGAATTGGTTAATAAAATTATGCTTAAATTAAGAGAATCTACAGAAAGAGAAATTTCCACCAAAATATTAGGACAATGGGTTATGTTGGCTCTTAAAGACTTAGATGAAATAGCCTACTTACGTTTTTCCTCTGTTTACGGATGTTTTTCTAATATAGATCAATTCAAAGAAGTAATAGCTAATTTACAACAAGATAATAAATAATTACAATGCTAATTTATGAGCCATAATAAACATAACAATAATATTAATTTTAAGAAAACAACTAGTGCTAGAAGAGCGGTTATGCAAGCATTGTACACTTGGAGTGTTTCTAAAAGTGACGTATTAACTATAGAACAATATTATTTACAAGAAAGGAATCCTAAAAGTTTTAATCTTAAACATTTCTTACTATTATTAAGAAATATACCTAAAAATATTGAACAAATAGATCAAGCAATTAGCAGCTATAGCAACCGAACTATTGATCAATTAGATATTATTGAGCTATGTATATTAAGAATCGCAAGTTATGAAATACTATTTTGCCAAGAAATCCCATTAAAAGTTATAATTAGTGAAGCATTAAATTTAGCTACAATGTTTGGAAACAACCTTAGTTATAAATTCATAAATTCAGTACTTGACCTTTTAGCTAAAAACTCTAGAAAAGAAATATAGAAATTATTTAAACATAGGTATATATGAAAATTTTAAAACACAAATATATAATTATAATTTTATTAATAATTAATAGCATAATTAATATTGAAATTGTTGGAGCTACATCTAATAAACCTAATGAAGAAGGGTTAACAGATCTTTCTATCGTAATTACATCCTGCGATAAATATTCTGGTTTATGGGAACCATTTTTTAGTTTATTATTTAAACATTGGCCATCTTTATTAGAAGAAAAATTAGATAATAAATTAATTAACCATAAAATACCTATATTTTTAATCTCTAATACTAAAACTTACAATACAAATAACCATAGAATCGAAAACATGTTATTTCCCAACGAAATAAGTTGGTCTGATAATATGTTGAAAACTTTATCTAAAGTAAAAACTAAATATGTATTATATCTACAAGAAGATTATTTTTTGAATAAACCAGTTAATGAGCAATTATTAGTTGATATATTAAATTATGCTAAAATTAATAATGCTATGTTTATTCAAATATCTACATTCGATTCACGAGCTGAAAAAATTAAAAAAATTAATAATAATATAAATTTATCAGAATTAGATAAATATTCTCCTTACAAAGTTAATCTGCAAGCAGGCATATGGAATAAACAGGCTTTGGAATGGTTGATTAAATTGGATGAAAATTTAGTACAGTTTGAAATACGTGGTAGTGCACGCAGCCAAGGAATGCCTGGGTTGTTTTTAGTTTATACGGATAATAATACTTCACCCATACAGTATATTAATGCAGTTGGTGCTGGATATCTATTACAAGCAGCGGTTGATTACGTAAATACACAAGGAATTCATTTTGATCCTAAACTTCAACAATTACCAGTAGATCAAGATAATAAATTAAAAATTATGATAATGAATTTAAAAAACATATTAACTCATCATCTAGTTAAATGTAAAAATTTTATAATAGATAAATTTATACATTAGCTTAAATATTAAAAGCTGGTAGAGAGAATCGGTTTCCCGATCTCCCCCCATTTAGAACCTCATCATGCCCTATTAAGGCAATGGGCTCAAGACAACTTTGTTTACGCAGCTATATAATTCTCAAAATAGCTTATGGTAGATTTTAACTGCAGGA
>CAIKKE010000114.1 GCA_903827925.1 uncultured Francisellaceae bacterium | reverse complement strand
TAAACCATCATTGTGTAACTACACTATAAACCATCATAGTGTAATTACACTATTTTTTAAAAATTTTATTCACAAAATCAATTAGATTAATGCTAAGTTTAACATAAGTAAGTATAAAAACATTAAATATAAATTCTTTAAGGTAATATTATGGATATAACCGAATTATTAGCATTTACGATAAAAAATCGTGCCTCAGATTTACATTTATCTGCAGGAGTTCCTCCAATGGTTCGGGTTGACGGAGAAATGCGTAAATTAGAAATACCTCCAATTTCTCATCAAGAAGTACACACCATGTTATATGACATAATGAATGATAAACAACGTAAAGCTTATGATCAAGATTTAGAAATAGATTTTTCTTTTGAGGTACCAAATTTATCCAGATTTAGGGTTAACGCATTTAACCAACATCGTGGGGCAGGTGGAGTATTTAGAATTATACCTTCTAAAATTTTAAGCTTAGAAGCTTTAAATTGTCCTGATATTTTTAAAGATATTGCAGATACCCCAAGAGGATTGATTTTAGTAACAGGACCGACCGGTAGTGGTAAAAGTACCACTTTAGCTGCAATGGTAGATTATATTAACGCCAACAAACATCAGCATGTGTTAACTATCGAAGATCCTATAGAATTTGTGCATACCAGTAAAAGTAGCTTAATTTCGCAAAGAGAAGTACATAGAGACACTCTTGGATTTACAGAAGCCCTACGTTCTGCGTTAAGAGAAGATCCGGATGTTATTTTAGTAGGGGAATTACGTGAATTAGAAACTATTAGATTAGCCTTAACCGCATCAGAAACAGGGCATTTAGTATTTGGCACATTACACACAACTTCTGCAGCCAAAACTATCAATAGAATTGTAGATGTATTTCCAGGAGCTGAAAAAGATATTGTTAGAACTATGTTGTCTGATTCCATAAGAGCGGTAATTTCACAAACTTTATTACCTAAAAAACCTTCAGGTAGAGTTGCAGTTCATGAAATCATGCTTGGAATTTCATCCATTCGTAATTTAATTAGAGAAAATAAAGTAGCGCAAATGTATTCAGTAATTCAAACTAGCAGAAATATTGGAATGCAAACTTTAGATCAAGCTTTACAAAAATTAGTGGAAAGAGGCGAAATTGAAGCAAAAGTTGCCAGGACTAAAGCTGAAAATAAGGATTTATTTAAGACTGGAGAGGCGGATAAAAATGGTAAGAGTAAGGAAGATTAAGTTTAAATAGTTATATTCCACATTTCGCACCATAATTTAGATTTTTATTAATTAATATTTGTAAGAAAAATAAAAATTAGTGGGTAACAACAACTTCAGGTTCGTTAGCGCTACTCTTATATATAAAAGTAATTAAACGCCCCCCCATCATATCACGAGAACAACATGAGATGTTACCGGAATCTGTTTCTAACCAAGGAGAATAGTACTCCCCGTAGTTTGGCTGCCAAGGCCAATAGGCAGTATTTGAGCCGCGAAATATAAGTCTAGTACAAGAAAACGCACCATAAGCATTATAACTGCTACCATAATTAACCTGATCATATACTGAATTATTGTATACTCGACATGGATAACATTGACCGTTCACTAAATGATATCCCGCAGAAATATTGCAACCACAATTATTATTAACAGGAGACGGATCAGACATACAACTATTTTTTGCAATACTACCTGCAGGACAAGTTCCTCCAGTAATAATACCTGTATAGCAATCTAAGCAATCACTAATAGAAGTTGCCCCTGAAGTTGAACGATATGTTCCTGCTGGACAATCCATACAACTTCCATTATTTAAATATTTTCCAGCATTACACTTACAATCATTACCCTCAGGTACTGCTCCAGAAAAACAACTATTTTTTGCAGTACTACCTGCAGGACAACGTGTAGCAGCTCCTGAAAAGCATGCAATACAACCTGTAGCTTTTGTTGCTGCGTTAGCATATGTTCCTGCTACACATGTGCTACAAGAAGTTGCTCCTGCTCCAGAATATGTTCCTGGGGTAGTACAATCGATACAACCTGTAGCTCCTATTAAAGCATTAGCAGCTGTTCCGGCTGTACATTGAGTACAATCAGTAGCTCCATTATTATGGGAAATATATCCTGCAGGACATGCTGTACAAGTCTTATTATTATTATCTAATTTATACCCAGCATTACAATTTGCGCATTCATTAGCAATTAAAGATTGTTGATAACAATGAATAGCTGTATTTAGTAAACATTTACCGCTAGAACTTAAATAATAACCTGTTCTACAATAACAATTACTATTAGGAACCTTTACGCCACCAGCAGTTGGTTGTAGATGAAAATCCGAATTAGGCGTAATTTCAGCACATGATTTACAATAACCAATTTTAGGACTACTTCCAGTCCAATAACCAGTATCACAATAACAATTAGTGTTAAATATTGGCGACTTATCCAAGGCAACTGAAGAAGAATACGTAGATCCTGAAGGACATTGCGCACAGGCATTATTAATACTATCCCAATAATAATTTAGCTTACAATAGCAATTAGAATTTGTGATCCTGAATCGACCAGCAAGTGTGGTTTTCGAATAATCTGAATAAGAAGGACATTGAGTAGTACAGGAATTATTAGTACTATTTGACGTACATGGAGTGCATTTTATCTTAATAGGATCCCAATAATAATTTGCTTTACAATAACAAGTATTTTCAACCGAAGCTCCTCCTATATTAGAAGGCAAATTAGCTTGAGAATAATATTGAGAACCACCTATACAACCAGTGCAAGCGGCAGGAGTAACACTAGCATCCCAATATGTATTGGCAGGACAATAGCAATTATCAACAGCAACTCCTCCTATATTAGAAGGTGGATTAACATAATATTTAGAAGCGCCAGGACAATCATTACAAGCTTGAGGAGTAACGGTAGTATTCCAATATTTATTAGTAGGACAATAACACTTATTAGCAACAGAAGCTCCTCCTATATTGGAAGGCAGATTAGCTTTAGTGTAATATTGAGAACTACCTGGACATCCAGCACATGCGGAAGCACCAAGAGTAGCACCAATCTTCCAATATTGATTATTAGCACAATAACAATTATTAACAGCAACTTCTCCTATACCAGAAGGTGGATTAACATAATATTGAGAAGTACCTGGACAATCAGTACAACCTGGAGCAGGTGCAGCATTAAGATCCCAGTATTTATTAACCCCACAATAGCAACCTCCACTTCCAACAGCGGCAACTGCTTTACCGCCAATACTTGCAGGTTTAACAGAGTAAAAAGTAGAATTAGCGGGACTACTACCAGGACAATTACAAGCCGTTATTACTCCTGATGAATCTAACACTTTAGTAAATCCTGGATTACACGTAACAGTATTGGTACTACAAGTAGCATTCGAAGGACAAATTATACATTGATTAGGAATATGATTTTTAATATTAATATTATTTAAAATCTTAGATTTATTACTAGCAAGAAAACTTGTAGTTAAAGCAGCTTCTGTTGTTGTGTCAATTTCTGTTTTTGCGGTGACTTGTTTTTTAGGGGTTGAACCGTCTACCACGGTATATAGTAATTTGTTATTAGCATTTTTACTGAAATAAATGTTATTACTTTGTAATAAATTTTGATTGCTTGGGATTAAATTTAATGTTGTTAAACTACCATCTTTAAGATAATAAGTATTATTAGAATTATTGTTGCATGTTTTACAAGTATTAGTTTCTTTAGAATATATAGAACAATTAGGGATAACAGTGTTTTTTAAACAATAATCAGCATTGTCAAGACCTGTATAATAAGTTCCAGCCGCACAAAAAACACCACACGAAGAAGGTCGAGAATCAGGAGCATACCCAGGTTTACAAATATGTTTACAAATCACCTCGTTATTCTCATCATAAGATTTTGTAAAACCAGAGTTACAAGTAACTTCATTATAAGAACAAGTTGCATTAACTGGACATGAAGCGCAAACTTCACCTTTTAAATAATTGTTATTGCTACAGATCAAACAAGTACCATCGGCTAAAGTTTTACCTATACTACAAGTACAATATAAATTAGGGTATTCAATCGGAAGAGTAATTGTATTATATGAATTCAAACTTGTAAGTTGTGTTGCAGTTAAAGGAATCATTTGAGGTTTACGAGCTAAAGTTGCTAGATTTTTTATTCTATTAGTAGGTATTGCATTCGCAGCTATAGATAGCAAAGCTGGACAAGCTTTAGTTACTTTAAGATTTGTAGTGCTTAAATCATTATTATTAACACCACTAGCAGTTAAATATAGATCGTAAATCGCTGAAATATTTGAGGTATTATAGTTAGTTTGTTTTATCGTTATAGTAATAGGAACTGTTATAGCTGTAGTTGTATTTGTAGCTGGAACTGTATAATTATATTGTTGTGTTTTTAAATCTGAAAAATTATTTATTATAGATGGATCATTAAATGGAATATCAGCCGCACTAGAAGAACAAGAAGCATTTCCACCAGCTGTAGCTGCTTTAAATACGCATTTAAATCCAAATGAATTATCAGTATCAGTATTTTTATCCACAAAAAAAATTTTTTCCTGTGTGGTATTTGATAATTGAGTTCGAATTTGAGATTTTATTATGTTGTTTCTTTTTGCCACCACTTGCTTTGCCAATTCAGTATCTAAATACCCTTTACTCATTTTAGCTATATTTAAAGTTACCATTCCAACAATAACGAATAATGTTATTAGCATTAAAGCTGCAGAAAACAACATAATTCCATGTAAATTTTTTATATGCTTCATGTTTTATAATATAAATTTATTTATTTAATTATTTACTTATTTATTACTTATTTTCATATAATCTATTGAACTCCATTTATTGTGGTATTTATTATAGAAGCTCCTTTAGGATTATTAGCAAAAGGTGCCTGAATAATGACTAATTTATATAAATAATCATCTTCAACTGTTGGATTAAACTTAAATTCTGGAACGTTTAATATATTCGTAAATTCTACTTTTCTTGGGATATTAAAAACCCTTTGAGTGCTTCTTAATAGGATCGCTAATTTAATCCCAATTGAATTATATCCTGTTGGCGGCGGATCTTTGGTCGCATTAGTATAATTTATAGGAATAATTTGTAGTTTAGCTGGATCACTACTAGTAGCTGTTGATGGATCTGAAACAATAGCTGCGATAAAAAACCGCACTACTTGTTGACTATTAACTAAAGGCATTTCTGGATCAGCAGAGCTGGTTGGATTAGGATTAGTAGGAGTAGCAATTCCATTTTTACAAGTTATAGATCCAGAGTTATTGTTAGTAACAGAGTTATTCATAAAAACTGTGATCTGATTTTCACTACTATTGGTAGAACTTAATTGTCTGCCAGAACAAGAAATAGCATTACTAATACTTCCTTTATACCACATTGAGAATCGAGCAGTATTACCAGTAGAATCGATAAAGTAATCATTTATTCTAGAGTTAGGGTTAGTATCTAAGCCACCACCATTAGCATTAAAAATTTTTTCGAAAAAATCTTGAATTATTCTAGCAGATTGTTCTAATTCAATATAAGATTGAATTAATTGTAGATTATTATTGATAGTCATAGAAATTTTAATGATGACCGAAATAATAAATATCCCCAAAACAGAACTAATCATTAATCCAATTAAATTAATTCCAGAATACATAGATTTTACTTTTTTAGGTATTAGAGGAATTAATTTTATACTTTTATTCATAATACATTAAGTATAATTTAATTTTGCAATTTTATATCACTCATGCTTGAATTAGTATTACCTTTACTAAGCTTAATCTGTAATCTTAGTTCATTTTCAGAATCTGCATGTTTCAAAGCTTTTTCATAGGTTATTTTATTCTCTTTATATAAATTAAATAGCGCTTGGTCAAAAGTTTGCATCCCTATGGTGGTACTTTTATTCATATATTCTTTAATAGCAGCAACATCACCTTTTCTAATAGTTTCTGAAACTACTGGACTGTTAATTAAAATTTCCACCGCAGGTACCATACCTTTACCTGTAGATAACGAAATTAATTGTTGAGCTACAATAGCACGTAAATTTAAAGATAAATCTGTTAATAATTGTTCTCTTTTTTCATGAGGAAAAAAATTTATGATCCTATCCATCGCTTGATTAGCATTATTTGCATGTAAAGTTGCTAAACATAAATGACCTGTTTCTGAAAAATTCATAGCATAGTTCATGGTTTCTTGACTTCTGATCTCTCCAATTAAGATCACATCCGGCGCTTGACGTAAAGTGTTTTTTAAAGCAGCTTCAAAAGATTCAGTATCAATCCCTACTTCTCTTTGAGTAATAATGCTTTTAGCATGAGAATGTACAAATTCTATAGGATCTTCTATTGTAATAATGTGACTGGAAGAATTATGGTTACGATAATTAATCATTGCAGCTAAAGTACTACTTTTTCCAGATCCCGTCCCTCCTACTAAGATGATCAGTCCCCTTTGCATCATAACAAATTCTGATAAAATTAAAGGAACTTGTAATTCAGCTAATTCTGGAATTTTAGTTTCAATTCTGCGTAATACCCCTCCAGTATTAGATTGTTGAGAAAAAGCATTTACTCTAAATCTACCTGCACTTGTTTGTACTGCAAAATTGCACTCTTTAGTACTCATAAATTCTAGTTGTTGTTTATTGTCCATTAATGACCAAATTATATCATGAGATTCTTTAGGGGTAAGTGGAGTATCATTTAATGGTATTAGTTTACCATCACTTTTCATAATTGGAGGAACTCCCACGGTGATGAAAAGATCTGAAGCTTTATTTTCAGTCATTTTTACAAATAAATCATTGATGCTAGTCATAATATTTATTATAGTTATTATATTATATTTTATTAGAATATTTATTTGAACTATCAGAAATACTTTTGATTTTATATGGGTTAACATAAAAAGAAAAATTTTCATCATTGTCAATAAATTTCAAGATATCCTCTGGATTATATTCATCATGCATTGATACTGTATCAATGATTTCATTTGTATTGGCTGTATAATTATTCCATAATGTTGTTAATTCAAGGGGATTTTCATGTTTAAAATTATTACATCTTTTTGATTGTGGTAAAGCTGTTGTATCTTTTTTCTTATCAACAGATTTTTTCTTATATTTTTTGGTTATAAATTTATCTTCATTTAAATTAGCAGAAAAATAATGTATCATAGATTTAAATAACATATGATATTTCAAACTAAATAAATTTTCGATATTTAACCATTGCTTACGTTCTGCAAAACTTATTTTAGCAGAACGTGACCTGGATAAACACATAACCAGACCATTATAAGGATTAGCACAATTTTCAAGAAGTAAATAAATAAGCTTATAAGATTTATGTTCCACTGCTACGGCTAAAGGTTCATATTTAGTAAATACATTAGGATCAGCTTTAAATTGAAATAATAATTGTAAAATTTGATAATCAATATGATTTTTAGAGTTATTTTCATCTAATATATTATCCATCACTTGATTTAACGGAAAATAATCAAGATGAGGAATTGCTATAAAATTAGGATTAGCTTTATATTTCAACAGCAATTCAACAATATATTGATTTTTAATTAGTATAGCTCTACTTAAAAAACTATAGCCATCATATATATTATTCAAATTAATTAAATATATACATTTTAGTATAACATCACTAACCGCTTCATAATCATTAGCTTCAATGGCACAAAACAAACTATTAGACCAATAAATATACTGCTCAGTACTTTGTTGCTGTTTTGCATAATTATAATTTATTCCTAATATCATTGGATTAATATTCGTAAACATAGATATTTCCTAAATTTAAAAACAACTACTATCTTGCTTGCTTGCTTACTTGCTTGCTTACTTGCTTGCTTGCTTACTTGCTTGCTTGGTTAAAACCATATTTCATAGAATGTCAATGCGCCAGCCCCCAATTATCCCCAACTCCACATTCAACTTCTAGCAAAATCTCTAAATTTACAACTTCTCTCATAATTTTACTAATTTCTAATTTTGCCAACTCTAGCAAATTTTCTCTAACTTCAAAAATTAATTCATCATGTACTTGCATTAACATTAAGATATCATGTACATAATTATTATCGATAATCCATGAATCGATCTTAATCATGGCTAATTTAATTAAATCTGCTTGAGCTCCTTGCATAGGAGCATTAATCGCAGCTCGCTCTGCAGCTTTTCGCAGTATTGTGTTTTTGCTATTAATATCTGGCAAATACAATCTTCTTCCCAACATGGTTTCAACAAATCCATGTTCTTTAGCAAATTGTTTAGTAATTTCCATAAAACTTAATACCTTAGGAAATTTAATAAAATAATTTTTAATATATTCATCAGCTTCTAGACGACTAATTTTTAATTGCTTAGATAATCCATAATCAGACATTCCATAAATTAATCCAAAATTAATCGCTTTAGCTTTTCTACGTAATTCTTCAGTGACCATATTAAGATCTATTTGAAAAACTTCGCTAGCAGTTATGCTATGTATGTCTAAATTATCATTAAATGCTTTTATTAACCCAGGATCTTGCGATAAATGCGCTAAAATTCTAAGCTCTATTTGCGAATAATCGATAGATAAAATTTTAAATCCTGCTTTAGCAATGAATGCTTCTCTAATATTACGTCCTTCTTGAGTTTTAATTGGGATATTTTGTAAATTCGGATCGCTAGAGGACAATCTACCAGTAACTGTTATGGTTTGATTGTAAGTAGTATGGATCCTACCTGTATTTAAATTAATCGATTTAGGTAATTTTTCTATATATGTAGATTGTAATTTACTTAAAGTTCTATATTGTAAAATTAAATTTGGCAATTCAAATTCTAATGATAATTCCTGTAATACGGATTCTGCGGTACTTGGCTGACCTTTGGGAGTTTTATCTAAAACCGGCATTTCCAATTTCAAATATAAAACTTCTTGTAATTGTTTAGGAGAGTTTAAATTAAACATTACCCCTGCTAATTTATATATATTATCTTCTAATAATTTAAGCTTAGCATGAATTATACCATGTTGAGCATTTAATTTATTAACATCTATTAATACTCCTGTTGTTTCCATTTTAGCTAAAATTATTGATAATGGGATTTCAATTTCATCTAAAATTTTAGTCAATTTTTCAATATTTTTAATTTTAGAACTTAAATTATTATGCATGGCTAAAATTTGCTTAGCATTTAATTGTTCAAGATCAAAATTTAATTTTATTAAACTATTGATAACATATGATTCTAACATTACATCTACAAATGGTGGCTTAATCTCAATTTTATGATTATCTAATACTCTCATTAATATTTTTAAATTATAAACAACTTTAAGCTTTTTAGGATCTATTAAAAATTTTAATAATTTTTGTAAATCATTACTATCAACAAATTCAATATACCCTTCTGTATTATCTATAGCTAAATATATTCCTTTGATTTCTGCAGTTAATGGATCTAACGTTGTATATTTAAGATGCAAAGCAAATACATCACTATTAGCAATTTGTTCTATCCAAAAATTTAATATCTCTTTAGGATCTAATTTATTATTCAAATTATCATTTATTTCAACTACTACTGTTTTTTGGATCTCTTTAAGCCAACTATACATCTCTAAATCTGTAAATAATTGTATTAATTTTTCTTGGTTTTTTTCTTGAATTTTGAAATCATTAATATTAAAATCAATTTTTAAATTAGTATCTATAGTTATTAATTTTATATACAAAGCAAAATTCTCAATGGCGGTTTTTAAATTTTCCCCAATTTTACCTGGAATATTACCAACGTTCTCTACAATTCCTGCTAAATTTTTATATTGATTTAATAATTTAACTGCAGTTTTGGGACCAATACCATTAACTCCTGGAATATTATCTACTTGATCTCCAGTTAATACTAAGTAATCAACAATTAAATTAGATGGTACCTGAAATTTAGCTATTACCCCTTTTGGATCTAACAAAGTATCTGTCATGGTATTAATAATAAATACTTTATCATTAACTAATTGAGCTAAATCTTTATCTCCAGTTGCAATCATACTAGATATATTTAACAATTGCGCCAGAGTCACTAAAGTTCCAATAATATCATCTGCCTCGATACCTGGTATTTGAATAATATGTATACCTAAGGCTGTAATAATTTCTAAAATATAAGGTATTTGCAACGCCAAATCTTCTGGCATTTTAGCGCGATTGATTTTATACTCTTTAAATAATTCATGCCTAAAAGTAGGTTGTTTACTGTCAAAAACCACTATCATATAATCAGGATCATAGGTGTTAATCAACTTTTTTAACATATTTATCACCCCTAGTATTGCACCAGTAGGTTGACCTTTGGAATTGTTTAATGGAGGCAATGCATGAAAAGCTCTAAATAAATATGAAGAACCATCAACAAGCATTAAAGTTTGTTGACTCTTATTATTAATTTAGCACCCCCAAACTTGTTGGGTGACTCTTGTTATTAATTTAGCACCTCCAAACTTGCATGACTTAATAATAACCACTTAATCCCATTAATCCCAAAATCTACATTAATTCTAGTTTTATCCCCACTACCATCTCGATCAATAATAATTCCTACTCCAAATTTATTATGTCTAACTTTTTTAACCGCTGGGGTATGCTTTTGTTTTAATCCTTTATAATTATCTTTATAATTATCTTTTTTGTTTATTGAAATAAATATTTGTTTTTTACGCTCTTCAATCAAGTGATTTGGAATTTCAGCAATAAATCTTGAAGGGATCCTGAATTCTTCTCTACCAAATAATCTTCTTTTTTGTGCATAGCTAATAAAAATTTTCTGCATCGAACGAGTAATGCCAACATAACATAATCTACGTTCTTCATTTAAACTATCAGGATTATCTTTAGAAAAATAATGAGGAAATAATCCTTCTTCTAAACCACATAAAAATACCAAAGGAAATTCCAAACCTTTAGCTGAGTGTAATGTCATTAATTGAACATTACCAAGCTCACTATTCGGAACAATTTTTTGTTTAGCATACTCTTTACCTTCTAAAGCAGCATAATCTAACAAAGCAGTAATTTTATTTAAGTTAGAGTTTTTTGGATCTTTTTGATCTAAATCTAAATTATCATTAACAATTAATATCTCAAGTTCAGATGAATTAAATACCGCTGATGAATTAAATACCGCCGTGGCATTAACTAATTCTTGTAAATTTTCCATTCTATTAACTGAAGATGGATCTTTTTGCTTTTGTAAATTTTCTAATAACCCACTAAGCTTAATGGCTTTTTCTACTAATTCAGTTAGATTTTTATCCTCAGAATAAATAGAAATTTTAATTTCATTAATAATGTTAATAAAATTATTAAGACTATTAATAGCAACACCTGGAACACCTGGAACACCTGGAACACCTGAAACACCTGAATGCTCTTCTATTAATTTTTTGGTGGCGGCTAAGTAACTTATTTGTTGCTTATTACTGAAATCTTTAATTTTATCTAAAGTTTTATCCCCAATACCACGAATCGGCGTATTAATAATCCTCTCAAAAGCAGCATCATCAGCCTCATTAATCGATAATCTTAAATATGCTAATACATCTTTAATTTCTGCTCTTTCAAAAAAATTTACTCCACCATAGACTATATAATTAACTCCATGTTTAACTAAAGATTCTTCGATTGCCCTAGATTGGGCATTTGAACGATATAACACCGCAACGTCCCGATATTTACCACCATTTTTTAAGTATTTTTGGATCTCCTGCACAATAAATAATGCTTCATCCTCTTCGTTTAACGCTCCATATAAAACTATTTTTTCTCCCTCTAAAGCATCGGTCCATAAAGTTTTTCCCATGCGATCGGGATTATTATTAATAATAGAGTTTGCAGCAGATAATATGGTTTTAGTAGAACGATAATTTTTTTCCAATCTAATTAACTCAACTGTTTGAAATTCTTTAGTATATTTCAAAATATTCTCAACTTTTGCCCCACGCCAACCATAAATAGATTGATCATCATCTCCAACCGCGGTAACTGAATCTGCATTTCCACCTAATAATTTTAAAAAATCATATTGAATTGGATTAGTATCTTGAAACTCATCAATTAAAAAATGTTTAAATCTAGCTTTATAATGTTGAAGTAACTCTGAATTAGATTTTAATAACTCATATGTTCTTAAGATTAATTCAGAAAAATCTATAATATTTTGCGATTTACAAATATTTTCGTACTGTGAGTATAAGTCAAACATTACCCTATCATACTTAGTATTAATTTTTGGTAAACCATTGCTTCTAATAGCATGGTCTTTTTGACGATTAATAAAATTTTGTACTCTTTTAGCTTCAAATAAATCTTCATTTAAATTTAATTGTTTAATTAAACGACGAATGATTTTCAATTGATCTTCAGAATCGATTACTTCAAAATTATTATTAAGATCCGCTAAAGAATAATGTAACCGTAAAAATTTATGAGATACCCCATGAAAAGTTCCTATCCATGAACTATTTATATTAGCTAAATTCAACTTATTTAACCTAATGCTCATTTCTTTAGCAGCTTTATTCGTAAAAGTTACTACCATTATATTATACGGATCTATATTATAATGAGACAATAACCAAGCAAACCGATTAACTAATACTCGAGTTTTACCACTACCAGCCCCTGCTAATACTAATAAATTACCTAATTCATGAGTAACTGCTTGCTGTTGAGCTTGATTTAAATTTTCTAATTGAATTTGAATAAGATCCATAAAATATATAATAACCACATAATAGGTGTTTAAAAAATTTAATTTAAGTATTAAACCTTAAAAACACCTTATAAATTTAATAATACTATTAATTAATATTAATAGTATGCTTAATTATTGTTTATCTACTGCTTCTTTTAATATTTTTAATGCCGTTAATTTAACTGACAATCTTGCAGGTTTTGCTGCAATAGTTACTTCTTGACCTGTTAATGGACTAAGCATTCTACGCTCTTTAGTTGGTTTTTTCTTGATTCTACGCAATTTTACACCAGCTTTAGGAATTACAAACTCTCCTGAACCACGTTTTTTTAAATGTCCTTCTATTAATTTATTAAGCTCATCAAATACTCCTTCTATTTGAGTCTTATTTAAATTAGTATTTTCAGAGATAATTTGAAAAATTTCGTTTCTTGTTTGCTTATCCTTATAAACTGCGGATTTAACTATAGATTTAGGTTTAATATTCTTAACCTTCATATTCACATTCACTTTACCTGTACCACTACTTTCGGCCTGAGGTTTCATTATAGATTTTACTTTTGCTTTAGACATACATTTCTCCATTAAACAACTTATTAAAAAATTTAAAATGTCAGAAAATTATGCCAATCTTAATAATATAAATCAAGGTTTTTTTAATTAATAATAACCTAATGCTATAGATATATTGAAAATACTGAAAAATAATTAATTAAACCATTAAATAATTAAAGATTTGACGCACATAGAATTATCAAATTTTACATTATTTACTTGACTTGATACTGGAAAATGAAAAAAATCACTTTGATCAACCTGTAAATCATAACTCTTAACAACTTCCAATGAACTTTTAGCATCTAACCAGGCTAAATAATGTTGCGGTTTAATAATGCATGGTAAGCGTTCATGAAATCCATCCTTATATTTATCTTTTAAAGTAGCAGTAGTTAAAATTACACAGCTATCGCCAATTAACAATCCTGCCATCCCAAAAATTGGTTGATTTCTGATTTGAATATAATAAGGAATTTTTTGTTTACCAAAAATTTTCCATTCAAAAAATCCATTCCCCGGGATTAAACATCGAGTTTTTTTGAATGCAAATTTAAACAATTTCTTTTCTAAAGCAGTTTCAAATTTAGCATTAACAATTAAACTCCCAGGAATATTAGATAACTCTACCCCCCAATTAACAAATTCTATACAACGATTAATAATTATTGGTATTGACTTGCTAGGAGCAATATTATATCTAGGAACTAATATTCCTCCATATTTGGATATTAATTTAAAATGTTCATTTAACTGTAACATATCAGATATTAATGTAAATCTACCACACATAAACTATTCTACAGTCACAGATTTAGCTAGATTTCTAGGCTGATCAACATCTGTACCTTTCAACAAAGCCACATAATATGCTAACAACTGCAAAGGAATAGCATAAGCAATTGGAGTTAACCATGCTGGAATGCTAGGTAATTCTATTAAACACATGTTTTTTTTGGATTTCCATTTAATTGCTTGATCTGCAAATACAATTAAATTACCTCCTCTAGCTTGGATTTCTTCAATATTGGATTTTAATTTTGCTTCTAAATGATCTTTAGCCATTAACACTACTACTAGCATTTCATCATCAACTAAAGCTAACGGACCATGTTTTAATTCTCCAGCAGGATAAGCTTCCGCATGAATATAAGAAATTTCTTTCAACTTTAATGCGCCCTCTAAAGCTAGTGGATACAATACTCCTCTACCTAGAAATAATGCACTTTTTTTATGCTCAAAAATTTTAGAAATCATTTGTATTTGATTAGATAATTTTAGAAATTTTTTTAAAATATCAGGCAAGTTTAACAATTCTTTAACGATCACTTTACTTTGTGAATTTAAATTTTTTACTGGACTTTTTTGCAAAAAAATTGCGGTTAACATTAAAAGCATAGTTAATTGAGTAGTAAATGCTTTAGTGGAAGCAACTCCAATTTCAGGTCCCGCATTAGTTAACGCAATTAATTCTGAACTTCTAACCAAAGCACTTTCTGGTACATTACAAACAGTTAAAAATCCACAATATTTATTCCGCTCATTTTTAGGTAAATCCAAAATACTTTTTACTGCGGCAATTGTATCTGCAGTTTCTCCAGATTGAGATATAGTAATTAATAAACTATCCTCTAAAATTATTCTACGCATATACCTAAATTCACTAGCAACATCAATCCTACAAGGTATACCGATAAATTCTTCAAACCAATATTTAGCAACTAACCCGGCATAATAACTAGTACCGCAAGCAACTATTTGAATGTTTTTACAAATTTCCAAGCTTCTTTTAGCATTGTTCCCTAAAAATTCTTCAATAACTCGATTTTTTACAATTCTACCTTCAAGGGTATTTAAAATAGCTTGAGGTTGTTCAAAAATTTCTTTTTGCATGAAATGTCGATAATCGCCTTTTTCCACATTATCTCGAAGAACTTTTAAGATGACCGGTGTTCGCTTAACTTGTTTACCCCCAAAATCAAAAATGTCCACTCCGGATCTTGAAATTTTTATAAGATCACCATCTTGTAAGTAAATTAATTTTTGAGTTAAATTTTGTAAAGCCAAACTATCTGAAGCTAAAAAATATTCACCAATCCCTATACCAATGATTAAAGGACTGCCAAATCTAGCAGCAATAATTTCATTTGGATTATTAACATCAATTACACAAATTGCATAAGCACCCTGTAATTCTTTACAAGTTTTGGCAACTGCTTTTAAAAAACCCATCCCTTGCATTAGATATACATATATTTTAGCAGCAATTACTTCACTATCTGTTTCTGAAAAAAATTCTATTTGATTTTTAAGAATTAAATCAGTTTTTAATTCTTGATAATTTTCAATAATTCCGTTATGAACTACAGCTATTTTATCCTGAATAATGTGGGGATGAGCATTCATCTCGCAAGGTTTACCATGAGTGGCCCATCTTGTATGAGCAATACCTATATTACCTATAGTAGCATTAGATGTTACTAATTCTTGTAAATTTTTAACTTTACCTTGAGATCTATGTAATAAAAATTTGTTGTTTTTAATAATTGCTATTCCTGCAGAATCATACCCTCGATACTCTAAATTTTTTAAACCTTCAATTAAAATTGGAACTACGTTTCTTTCAGCAATTGCAGCTATTATACCACACATATTATAAATTTTTACCTTTTATATTTTATAATAAGATC
>CAIKKE010000113.1 GCA_903827925.1 uncultured Francisellaceae bacterium | reverse complement strand
TTTTGGCGCCTTTATGCGTCTTAATTTTTGGCATCTTATATACTCCACATTTTACTATTATTTATTCAATTTATAACTATCTATATATTATATAATATTTATTTACTTATTTGATATTTACTTTTTAGGGGTAACCACCATTACCATTTGTTTACCTTCCACCCTATCAGGAAATTGTTCAATTTTAGCAAAATCAGTTAAATCATTTCTGATTTTAATTAACAAATCCAACCCTAATTCATGATGAGAAATTTCTCTACCTTTAAACCAAACGGTTACTTTAACTTTGTCACCTTCATTTAAAAACTTTATAATATTTTGTAACTTAATACTATAATCATTAAGATCAGTATTAACTCTAAATTTAATTTCTTTTAACTTTACCTTTCTTTGTTTCTTTCTAGCTACTGCTTTGTCTTTACTTTGCTTAAATAAAAATTTACCGTAATCCATTATTCTAACTACTGGCGGTTCAGAATTAGGTTGAATTTCTACTAAATCTAAATTGGCTTCTTCTGCCATCTTTTGAGCTTCTTTGATGCTCAAAACCCCTAATTGTTTACCTTCTTGATTAATTAATCTAACCTCTAACGCCTTAATTTTATCATTAACTTTATTTTTAATTTCTTTAATAAATGACTTAATAATTCTTCCTCCCTTTTAAATTTATACTATTTTGTAAATGCTCTACGAATTCTAATAATTTCATACTACCTAAATCTACCCCACCACTAGTACGAACTGTAACTAGATTATTTTCTACTTCTTTATTCCCAATAATCAATAAGAACGGAATTCTTTGAATCGCATGTTCGCGAATTTTAAACCCTATTTTTTCATTTCTCAAGTCTTCTTTAGCACGATAGCCTAACTTTAACAACTGATTGGTTAATTTTATAACTTCACCTTGTTGAGCATCTGTAATATTAGCTACTACAACTTGAAATGGCGCTATCCAAGTTGGCAAATTTCCCGCTGTTGTTTCTAACAAAATAGCAATAAATCTCTCCAATGACCCCAGAATTGCTCGGTGGATCATAACGGGTACTTTGCGTTCTCCAAGTTCTGAGATATATTTAGCTTCTAATCGTTCTGGCATAGAAAAATCTAGCTGCAAAGTACCACATTGCCAAACTCTATCTAAACAATCTAACAAAGAAAATTCTAATTTAGGTCCATAAAATGCACCTTCTCCTGGACTTAATTCATAAGATAAATTTTTATTCTTTAAAACTTGTTGCAACACTAACTCTGCTTGTTCCCAAACCTCATCACTACCTACCCTTTGCTCTGGTCTGGTAGCTAATTTAATTATAATTTTTTCAAAACCAAAATCTGCATATACTTCAAATAACAGATCAATAAATTTATTAGCCTCTAATTCAATTTGTTTTGGGGTACAAAAAATATGCGCATCGTCTTGTACAAAACTTCTAGTACGCATACTACCATGCAAAGCGCCTGAAGGTTCACACCTATGACAACACCCAAATTCCGCTAACCTAAATGGTAAATCCCGATAACTTTTAATACCTTGATTAAAAATTTGCACATGTCCAGGACAATTCATCGGTTTTATTGCATAACTTGCTTCATCGGTTTCGATCGTAAACATATTTTGTTTGAATTTTTCCCAATGTCCAGATCTTTCCCATAAACCACGATCTATAATTTGTGGCGTACGTACTTCTTGATAATCAATTTTAATTTTATCTCTAATATAATTTTCTATAATTTGATATATAACCCAACCTTTAGGATGCCAAAAAATCATCCCAGGGGCTTCTTCTTGCATATGAAATAAATCATATTTTTTAGCTAATTTACGATGATCACGTTTTTCTGCTTCTTCTAATCTATATAAATAATCATCTAGATCTTTTTTATTCGCCCAACAAGTACCATAGATTCTTTGTAACATTTCATTATTAGAATTACCTCTCCAATATGCTCCAGCTAAATTCATTAATTTAAAAAATTTAAGATGACTAGTATTTGGAACGTGTGGACCACGACATAAATCTATAAACTTACCTTGAACATAACAAGATAACTGATTATTAGGATCGATCCCTTGAATAATTTCTACTTTATAAGACTCGTTAAGTTCAGTAAATAATGTTATCGCTTGTTCTTTAGTCAATAATTGTCGATTAACTGAAATATTTTTAGCTGCTAATTCATGCATTTTATTTTCTATAGTCAATAAATCTTCGTTAGTTAAACGATTAGCATAAGAAATATCATAATAAAATCCATTATCAATTACAGGACCAATAGCAATTTTAGCCGTAGGATACAGTTCTTTTATTGCTTGGGCTAATAAATGCGCACAAGAATGCCTTAAGATCTCTAATCCTTCTTTATTTTTGTTAGTAACCACAATTACTTTTGAGTCTTTAGTTACTATATGCGAAATATCTACTAATTGATCATTAACAATACCGGCAATCGCAGCTTTTCCTAATCTATCCCCCAAACTATAGGCAAATTCTGCAACTGAAATTGGATCTGGAAATTGTTTAATACTATTATCTGGTAAAGTAATACTTAACATCTAACTAATAAACCCTTATTAAATTTAAACTATCTGATTTAATTTAGAATATTTAATTTTTTTATATTTAATTATCATCTAATTTATTAAAATTTTATTAATTTAATAATAAAACAATAATATTCTAGTAATATAAAGCAGTTAATTACGTAAATCCAGTACCAAATATTTTAACTACAGGGCTATTTAACTGCTGAATGACCATGATTTTAACTAGAAATTCTAAACAACCATTTTAAACTATCAAACTTACTACCTAAAATTATACTAACATTGTTAATAGTTCAGCCAAAGCAGATTAAATTAATAAATTTTCTAGCTTAAATCCTGGTGAAGTACGAAATAATTTGTTAACATTATATTAAGATTAAGATGATATTAATTTTTATTTTTGTTTCTTAACCAAATAATAATATGGTGTGATACATTAATTTTATTATTTTTAATAACCTTTACTAAGGTATTAACAAATTTTAAAATATATAAATAATAAATATATTTTAAAAAATAATTAAATAATAATTAATATCGAATTAAATTATGGGTTAAATATTTGCTGTTACAGCAAAAAAATTTAAAATTTTATGAATTTATTTAGGTTTATTATGTATGACAGAATCAATAAAAAGAATGTTAATCAACGCTACTCAAGCGGAAGAATTACGTGTTGCTTTAGTTAATGGGCAACATTTATATAATTTAGACATTGAAAATCCTAGCAAAGAACAACAAAAATCTAACATTTACAAAGCTAAGGTTACCAGAATTGAACGTAGCTTAGGCGCGGTATTTGCAGATTTTGGGGCAGAAAAACATGGGTTTTTATCTGGCAGGGAAATTGCTAAAGAATATTTTAAAAAACCCACACCTATTCCACCTATTTTAGAAGAGCATGAAACAGAAAGTTCTAGTTCTGATAATGATGATAATAAAGATCAAGATAATAGCCAACCTACTTTAGAGTCTAATGAATCTTCAGAAAATCATAAAACCAAAGTAAATTATAATTTATCTTTACAAGAATTAATTACTGAAGGACAAGAGCTTATAGTTCAAGTTGAAAAAGAACAACGTGGAAATAAAGGTGCAGCTCTAACGACTTTTATAAGTTTAGCAGGGTGTTACTTAGTTTTAATGCCTAACAATCCAAGAGCTGGTGGAATTTCCAAGCGAATTGAAGGTGAAGATCGAGATGAAATTAAAACGATTTTAAATAGTTTAAAAGTACCTGATGGCATGGGGATAATTGTTAGAACTGCAGGAATTGGACGTAGCTTAGAAGAATTGCAGTGGGATTTAGATGTATTATTAACTCAATGGCAAGCAATCCGCGATGCGGCAAACTCTAAACCTGCACCATTTTTAATTTATCAAGAAAGTAATTTAGTAATTAGATGTATTAGAGATCACTTAAGACCAGATATTGAAGAGATTTTAATTGATGATCCTAAAGTATTTGATACAGTATACGAGCACATGCGATTAATGCGTCCAGATTTTTTATCTAAAGTAAAGCTATATAACGATGTTATTCCTTTATTTAGCAGATTTCAAATTGAAAGCCAAATAGAATCAGCTTATCAAAGAGAGGTAAAATTAAGATCTGGAGGTTCGTTAGTTATCGATCACACTGAAGCCTTAACTTCAATTGATATAAATTCTGCGAGAGCAACTAAAGGTGCGGATATTGAAGAAACTGCTTTACAAACAAATTTAGAAGCAGCGGAAGAAATTTCTAGGCAATTAAGATTAAGAGATTTAGGTGGATTAATAGTAATTGATTTTATAGACATGACCGTAACCCGCAATCAACGAGAAGTTGAGCAACGTTTAAGGTATGCGATGTCGGTAGATCGAGCAAAAGTACAGATGGGCAAAATTTCTAAGTTTGGTTTATTAGAGATGTCTAGACAAAGATTACGTCCAGCGCTTAGTGAAGCAATAGAGATAACCTGTCCGCGTTGCAATGGTAAAGGCACGATAAGAAGTGTAAGCACCATGGGGATTAATATTATTCGTTTTATAGAAGAGCGAGCCACTGAACCAAATATTGGAGCAATTATTATAGAATTGCCGATTGAAATCGCAACATTTTTAATGAATGAAAAACGTTCTGATATTGTTGGGATTGAAAAAAAGCAAAATATAAAAATTATAATTGTACCTAATAAATATATTAATGTTCCAAATTACGAAATTAAAATTATAAAAAAAGAAGAATTACCTAAATTTTTTAAATACCAAGAACCTAGTTATAATTTAATTCATAAAAAAGAGGTAACCGAATATGATCCTACTCAACTAGCAACTATTGCTCAACAAACTAAGCCTGCAGTTATTGGTGGCAACACTACTCCGGCGCCAATTCCTACAGCTCGTCAATTTGTTAGTCCAAGCAATATTGATGACAACAACAAGCAAGCAGCTAGTTTAATTAAGCGAGTATGGCAAATGTTGGTAGGCACAGAAAAAACCACGCCTTCGGAAAACAATGATCCTAGCTCTACAGCCAAACCATATAAATCATCATCATATCAAAAAAGAAAATTTGTTAAATATAAAAAACCTAATAACTTTTACAAAAAGAAACCTTTTATCAAAAATCCTACCTTTAGCAATAACAGTAGTAACGATTATTATAACAACAATCAAGAAAATCCAGTTAGCCCTGATAATACCGCTACTCCTAATCCTACTAATGCTACGCAGAAAAATCATACATATAATGACTCGAAGCATAAATCTAATAATTTAAAAAAAATTAATAATAAACCTTCTAGTCATATAAATGAAAATTCTACTGCATATATAGATAATCCAGATTAATTTAAATTAAATACGAGAAAAGTATTCATGATCGCTTAGTACGGAAAAATATTTATTATGGCTTAGGTGGTGGTGTGGTAGTACTGTTGCTGGCACCTTCTTGTGATAATACTTTTATCTCTCGGCTAGGAACAGGAGTAATAGCAGTACCAGAAACAGGATCAAAATTTTTTGGTAATTCAGGATGGCTTATATTTAAAGTTGGACGTCTATTTACCATATTAGTAGTAATTTCTAGTTGATTATTCGAACCATTCGCATCAATAGTAATTGCATTTTTACTATCAACTTCTTCTTTTTTACGTTTAGCTACTTTGTTTATCACCCATGTTAATAAGCCTAGCCCTGCAGATGACGACAAAGACAACATCCCTATACTAATAACTTTACCAATAGTTGTTAGTACGGGTAACATAGCTGCAGCTCCTACACCCGCAATTCCGGCTCCTCCCATTGCAATTCCAGCAACTATTGCTGAACCGATAATAAATTTTGCTAAACCTTTCCCAAAAGTTTTTCCTGCTTTTATTATCTCTGTTGAATGTGGCGGTTTTAATGGTGATGTTGCTGGGGTACCGCTAACACAAACAATTAATTCTGCAATTATTGATGAAAGTCCATCAAAAACATCATACGCTCCTTTTAATATTCCCGCAGTAACTGCACCTACACCAATTAATACTGCACTGGCTAATCCAGCAACCACAGTATTTAAAGGCAATAAAGCAGCGAATAATATTTTATTATCTTTACATCTTTCTTTTAACCATTTAGCTTGAACAAGCTCTTTAATCATTTCCATAATACCATCATCACCAACATTGAATAATTTAGTGAAAAATCCTGGTGGTTCTTTGGAAGAACCAGGTGGAGGAGTTTGTGAAAAAGATTTATAGGTTTTTGCTGTCGAGGGTGATTCAGTTGTAGCGGTAGCAGTTGATTGATTAGTTGAAGATGGTTGTTGAACAGATAGTTTATCAGGTTGTGGTGATTGTGCTGTTTGTGCTGGTTGTGCTGGTTTTGCTGGTTTTGGTGTTATTGGTGTTGGTGATGTTGTTTCAGGATTACCATTTTCTTCTGGCAGCGCTTGTGTTGGTGTTGGTGTTGGCCGCTCTGTTGCTAGCAGCGCTTCTTCTTCCTCTGCTTTTCTCTTGGCTTCTTCCTCTGCTTTTCTCTTGACTTCTTCCTCTGCTTTTATCTTGGCTTCTTCTTGTGCTTCTTCTGGAGTTACCATATTATAGTTTCCAATATTTTTATATTCACTATTTTTATATTCAGCAATATTTTTTCTTAATAATTTGTTTTTTATGTTATCTATAGACTACCTTTATAATTAAGTATAGCACTATATCATTTATAGAATAATTAAAATTGCAACTACCATTTAATATTTATTTTATTTATAAAGGTAAAACATTATGCATAAAATTACAGAAACAATGAAAAATTTAATTGAATTTTTAAATGAAAATCTATACTTGGAAGGAAAAAAGAATGAAACCATTAAAGAATTCAACAATCGTATCAAAGATTGCTTAGAAAAAGATTTATTAGAAAAACATTTATTAGATATTAAGCAACAGCAAGATGAATTTTTACTTTTTTTAGAATTAATCAATACCAAACAAAACATGCTAGATTTATTAGATTCACCTAATTTAGAATTAATAGAACAAAAAATTAAAGAATTACCAAAGCCACTAACATTAACAACAACCGAATTACAAAAAAAAATCAACTTACTTAAAAAACAATCACCCACAAAAAAACCTATTATCACAGTCAAAACTGATCCATCAGTACATATAGCATATATAAGTTCTTTTGCAACACAATATGGATATACTATCCAACGAGCATCAGTACCTCAAGAAAAACTAGAAAAACATTTTTATACAATAACCAAACAATTAACACAATCTTCACAAGAGAACCAACCTGCTCAACCCCCACAACCTGGACAACCTGCACAACCTGCTCAACCCCCACAACCTGGACAACTTGCACCTTCACTACAATCAACTGTTGATCTAGCTACTTTTAATGATCAAGGAGTTATGACAATCCCGATAAAAACAAATACCCCCGCAGAAACATATAGAGAACAATTAACATTTCTTATAAATTACTTAGAAAATTTAGCTAATTCAGAAAAACCAATTTCCATCAGTGGTTTATCAAATTCAGATGAAACTGGAAATGATATAAAAACAATTAAAGAAATTTTCACAAAAAAATTAGACGATTTAGAAGGTGAAGAAAAAACAAAATACTTGCAAACTTTAGCAAAAATATCAGAAAAAACAAATAAAAACCAAGACGAACATGAAGAAAAAAGTGGCGCAATCAATACAGTAAATAGCAACCAAGAACTTATACACGTAATTAGAGAAATTTTAGAGAAACAATTACATAAACAAGAAGAAAATGAATTACTGTTAAAAAACATTAAACAAAAATTAGCAGATCTAGAAACCGAAGAAGCAGCTGCTCGAAACGATATAACAACAGAACAACAAAATTGGTTAAACATGTTAGAAGAAAAACAAAAAGAAATAGCTAGACTAACTCTGTCACAATCAGAAAAAACAACACGAGAAAAGTTTAAAGAAGAAGAAGCAGCAGCAAGACAACTGATTGAAGAAGAAGAAGAAAAAACAGCAATAGAAAAATTATTTGAACAAGAAATACTAGAACGAGAACAAAAACGAAAAACTTTAAAAACAAACCAGCTGAAACAAAAAGAACAAGAAAAACTAAAAATTATAAACCAAGAAGAAATAGCAAGACAATTACTAGAAACTCAACATAACATAATACAACTACAACTACAGGAAGAAGTAAGCCGAAGAGGTATAGGACAAGAAGAAGCAAACGTTTTTGCGGACCTAAAAGAACAAAAAGCAGCAAAAACAGCACAGTTAAACCAAGAAGCAATAACAAAACTGTTATATAAAGAAGAAGAAGAAGAAGCTCGAAAAAATATAGAAAAAACAGAACTGTCTGAGTTTACGATGAAGCCAGATGCAGAAAAAGCAGCAAGAGCAAATTTATTTCAAAAAGAACGAGAAGAACAAGAAACTTTACAAACAAACCGACTGGTTCAAGAAGAAAAACAAGCAAGAGCAGCTGTAAAAGAAGAAGAAGAAGCTGCAGCAAAAAATCTAGTAAAAACTCAGCATGACATAATACAATTAAAAATAAAGGAAGAAGAAGCTCGAAAAAATATAGAAAAAACAGCTCAACAAATGCTGTCACAAGAAGAAAAAACTGCAAGAGAAGAACTGGTTACAACAGGAAAAGCAGAAATAACAGAATTATTAAAAAAAGAAAAAATAGATCAACTAATAATATCTCAAAAAGAAGCAAAAACAGCACAGTTAAACCAAGAAGAAGCAGCAAGACGACTGATTGAAGAAGAAAAAACAGCAATACAAAACTTGTTTCAAAAAACACAACAGAACAAAATACAGCTACAGCAAAAAGCAAAAGTGTTGCTCGACCAAGAAGCTGCAGCAAGAAATGTAATAGCAGGACTGTTTAACGACGAAACAACAGCAATAAAAAACTTGTTTCAAGTAGAAATACTAGAACAAAAACGAGAACAAGAACAAGAACGAGAACAACAAAAAGAACAAGAAAGACAAATAGCTATAAACCAAGAAGAAATAGCAAGAAAATTACTAGAAACACAACAGAACATAATGCAACTACAACTACAGAAAAAAGAAAGCGAAGAACGTAAAATAAAAGATGAGGCAAAAGAAACCCGGCAACTATCAATTGATTTTCTAAGAAAACAAGAAAAATACTACTTAGAACAAATACAACAATTTAAAACAGACTTAAAAACACTTGAAATATACGAGAACACAACAACACTAAGTTATCCTGAAAAACATAAATTTAACAGGAAAAGTACTATGCTGAACGGTCAATTGCTTGCATTGAATATGAGTCTCCAGCAGGTTAGGAACCAAATAGCTCAGATCCATCCCAAACCTGTTACCCCCAGGATCCATGTCGAACAACAGCTACCACTACGAAACCCAGGGGGTTATGGTGATTTTTCACCTTTTATTCAGGAGAATGGCGATATACTATTACCTTTAGGACCTAGACGTCAAAAAGGTGGACCAATGGCGGCTTGGAGACCTACTACTCATTCAGAACAACCTAGACATCCTGCCGCAACAGCATTGCCTGGGTTAAGAGGTAAACCAATGCCGGTTTGGTACGATATTCCTTCTACTGCTCCCGTCATTACAGGTAATCCAACTGAAACACAAGATTCTCCTCCAGATGCTAACCAGCAGCCCCTCCTCCCCCTAACAAGAAGAAGAGGAAAAAGAGTCTGGGGCGCCCCTGGACCATAATAAACCATACAACCCCAATAATAAGAATATTCAGACATCAGATAACCTAAACTAATACATAAGACAACAACATTCCAGCAAGGAGATAAAACTTGCTGAAAATGAGTATATGCAATGGTTTTTCATGTGTTCTATAAGCTATCTTTATAATATGAATATATGTAAGGAATAAGTTTTAATGATTTATAGTTAGATTATGCATAGATTAATTTAAATTAAAAATTAAGTTAAATTATTATTCATTTAATTAAGGTTAGATATAATGTTTGAATTTTTACGGAAAACCCTATCAAATT
>CAIKKE010000112.1 GCA_903827925.1 uncultured Francisellaceae bacterium | reverse complement strand
ATACATTCGAGGAATTAAAATGGACATTTACTTTTATATTGTAGCTATACTTATGCTGACAATCATAGTAAATTATAATAATTAATAAATTTATTTTTTATATTTGTATAAGGTTTTATTATGCCAGGAAATATTGGTGATTTCAAAGAATTGGTTGAAGACAGTAAAGATACTGGTCTTTTTGTTGATAAAACCTTGCTAATTCAGGAGATTATTAATTCTAAAAAAGATCCTTTATTAATTACTCGCCCTAGAAGATGGGGTAAAACGATTAATATGAACATGTTGTTTTATTTTTTTGTTAACACACAACAGCTTATAGGTATGGGTAAAAATCAGGAATTTATTAATCAATGTAATAATTTATTTCTAGATCTTAATATATGTAGAAAAAATGTTAATGCTAAATTAGCTGAAAATTATATAAGACAATATCCTGTAATATTTATTAGTTTTGCGTTATCTGGAGATGATTCTAGCGAAGGCGATATTACTAAACCGAACTGGATTAAGATTAAAGGGTTGATTGTTGGTAGAATAGCAAAACTTTTTTCTGAGCTGAATTATCTTGCAGAAAATTTAAATAAGATTGTTTCTCAGAAATTTAATCAAGAATTTTCTAAAAATCTTGCAGAATATAAACTTGAAGCTAATATAGAAAAGTTATCTGATTTAGAAAGACTAAAAATATATGAAGAAACGAAACAAAAACAATTAATTTCTCCAGAACAACAAGAATTAGCAAAATTTAATCGAATTAGCGATGAAAATCCCAAAAATGATGCGGAATTATCTGATAGTATTAATTTTTTAGCGGAATTATTATATAAATTGCATGATAAACCAGTTTATATTTTAGTGGATGAATATGATAGCTTAATCAATAAATACTTTGATCAACCAGATATTTTAAATGAATTAACCAAAACATTTGGCGGCATATTTTCAGCTTTTGCTAAACCTACTGGCACCATAAATAATCATATCCAAAAAGTAATTTTTACAGGAATTTTACGCGTTGCGAAAGCTAATATATTTTCTAGCTTAAATAATTTGCGGGAATGCACCGTGTTAGATCAAAAATTTAGTGAATACTATGGATTTCTTGAAGAAGAAGTTAATGGCTTATTAGATAAGGCTAACATAGATAATCGCCAAGGAATAAAAAGTTGGTATAATGGTTATACTATAGGCCAACATATTATTTATAACCCATGGTCAATTATGAGATGCATAGATAATAATGGTGATTTAGATCTCTATTGGGTGGATACGGCAGATCGTTCAATTATTAAAAGCTTATTGGTTGAGCGATCATCAATAGAATACAAAATAAAAATTCGTAATTTAATTAAAAAAAATAAGGCGGAACTTCAATTTAAATTAAAAAAACATGTTTCATTTGATGATCTTAATAATAATCAAGAAATTTTGTGGAGCGTATTAGTCCATACTGGGTATTTAACCTTAGATTATGATGGTGATAAACAACATATTCGTTTCCCAAACGAAGAAATAAAACAGTTGCTTACTGAATACATAGATAATTGGTTTACAGCTCACCCTATTTTAAGTAAAGCGGCGAACAGTTTATTAATTGGTGATGTATTAAATTTTAAAGAAGCGGTAACTGCAATGTTAAAAAATCCGGCTTACAGTGCTAGAATTTTTAGTGGTGGTGGTAGGGGGGCAAATCTAGATGAAAATATAAATTTAAAAGAATTTATATTTCAGTTTTTAATCATGACTGAATTAAGGTGTATAAATGTAGATCCTAATTTTAAAAACTATTTGGTAATGTCTGAGCCAGATAATATTAGTTTTGGTAAAACCAGACCAGACTTTGTAGTAGT
>CAIKKE010000111.1 GCA_903827925.1 uncultured Francisellaceae bacterium | reverse complement strand
TAACAAGTCGAAGGATAGTGGAGAAAATTATATACCACGAACATGATGATCAAGTTGGCGCAGAACAAAATTGTTATCAGGCTGCATAAATAATTACAAGAAGGCAGATTTATTTACGGATACAAATACCTCTAGCACCTGTGGCAAAATAATTATTTATTAAATAATTTATTAATTGACTTCCTCTAATTGGCATATTGACATAAAAAGATTCACGCAGAACTATAGCTGATAAACCAATTATTGTAAGTAGCGAAAAAAAGACAATAAGGAAAAACATGCTTATGTAATAACTATTTTTAAGTTGTTTATAATTTCTAGCCATAAGCATCCTTTGAATAAAAGGGAAACTTAAAGGAAATGCTGGAAAAACATACCAAGAACAATAAATAAGATAATCTTTTAATAGAGGATGCTTAAAAATGTTTAAATGCTGATTTGGGATGTTGATAATTAAAGACCTTATTCCCCCAACTTGATTAAGCACCACATATGTTATCATTGGGATCATGATCGTTACTGCTATGAATTGTATAATATCGGTAAAAGTTACTGATTTGATGCCGCCAGTAGAGGAATAAATTACCAAAAACATTCCTCCACTTAATATGCTAAATAATTTAGGTATACCAAATAATTCACCAATGTTACCTAACCATATAATTTGTAAAGTAACTAAAGTGATATTATAAAAACAACCAAGAACACCTATAACAATACGGGTTTTACTACCATAAATTTGTCCCATTATTTCAGCAGCAGTTAAACAACCATCAAAATATTTAATATATGGTAAAATAAAAAAAATTATAAATAAGAAACAGAATATTACGCCACACAAAATAGTTGGTAATACTGGCAAAATGCCATCTTCAAAAACATAACCCGCATATCCTATTCCTTTAGAACCAGTGATATATGTCGCTAATATAGTAATCGCTAATATCCCGCTATTACATAATTTATTGAAAATGGCATATTCAGCTATATCTTTTATATTTTTACTTGTGTATAGACCAATAATTAATGTTACAATTATAAATGTAATTATTATTATATTATCTAAATTATTAATAATCATATAAATTTATTGGTGCTGTTCTAAAAATTAAATTTATAAAAATTGGTATTGTTTATTTTTAAATTAGTTTTAAATAAAAATGAACAATACTAAATAAATACCTATAACATTATTTTTGGTCTTTTAAAACACTATCAAAGTAATCATTATATTAAAAAAAATTATCACAAATGTAACAGTTGCAATAGCATCTTAAGATTTATTGATTTTATTAACCCTCATTAAATTCCCCAATAATATATAATAAAGAGATCCTAATTCTATTATATTAGGCTGTTTAATTTTTATAGTTCTCCCCCGATCATTAATAATAAAATATTTATTACCATAATTCTTTGTTATTTTATTTAATTTTAACATATCACGCACCCCCTATGTAATTTTGATTAGAAGTAGTACGGATTAATTAAGTAGCTTAAGAAAAATTAATAATTTTTATTTTTTATTGCTTAGTCAACCTTAAGTTTCATTTTATCTATATATGTAAAATAAAATCAAGCATTTTAAACAGTAATCGAAACTAACTATCATTCAGGTCAATTTAAATTCTAGTTAGACAATATAACCATTAATAATAGATCTATTTGCTACAAACTCGATATAATTGTTTTCGCTTTATAATGAGCTTGCTTAATCATATTTTCGCTATCCTCTACATTTATATGGATCAATTTTTCTAATAAATTAGAAATAATTAATAAATACTTAATACTAATTTTCTGTAGCTCAATAGGTAAATTTGTAACCACAGGATCTTTGCTAGATCTTTCTTCTATAATTCGTCTTACAAGTGTCACTACTTTTAAATTTAATTTATACCCTTCTTGCTCTAACCAAGTATAACTTCCTTCTTTTAAGCTAATACAAATTTGTTGATTATTATTGGTTTTATTAAGTTTTAAATCGAAAAGCAAAGATTCCGTTTCTTCAAATGCAAGTTTTCTTAACTCTTCACCTTGGCTTTGAGTGGATAAAATATAATTTTCTAATAATTTCGCAGTAAAAATTATATAACCTATTTCCGTTCGAGAATGTTCCTTAATTATAGTTGATTTATTGGGGTAATTTTTAAAATCTGATCCTAATGAGATGTTATTTGCCATTTTTTGATCTATGATCCCTCTTACAAATTCGGAAATACTAATATTATTTTGTTGCGAATTACTTAAAATCCAATTCACTAAATAATTATTAAATCTAATATTAATTTTTTTCATAAACTTAATTCCTTATTGTTTTTCAAAATAGGTGTTTGTTCTAATTTGTTGATCTCTAGCTTTTTATAAGGTTTAGCATTTTCTAATGAATTTGATATTGAATTAACCCCTAAATTTTTAAGTACATCATTAAAATCTATTTTTTTCAGATCAGAATTTTTTTCAGGGTAAGCAATATAAACTTTTAAACCACGTTCTAAATAACTGTCAGCGGCTTTAATTAATGTTTGATGTGAGTGAGTATTGGTTCCATCGCAATCAGCACATAACACAACTGTACGAGTACTATCTGGTAATGGCACATTTTTAAGATTTGTAACTGATAATGCTGCAATTACTCTATCTTGAGATCTTGCTTCCAAAATACTTAAGGCAGTTTCAATACCTTCTGTAATATATACCGTACTCGATCTCTTAGGATTTATAATCACTCCATTATTTGCCATAACCCCTAAATTAGCTTTAACAGTTGCCAACTGTTTTTGACCATAATTATTGGTATAAGTAGTATTTAATTTGTTACCAGTAGGATCTAAAAAAATCCTAACTACCCCTTGAATTTCATCATGTTGATTTGTAATTGGTGCGATTAAAGCTGCAACCATAGTACCTAGATCTGGATGTTTTAATTTAGCACAAAATCTAAAATCTGCAGGAATGGAACAATTGATCCCTCTAACCTCTCTTAAATACTTTTCAGCTAATGTACCTTCAATGGGAGTTCCTTTATTATAAATTGATTGAGCATAATTAATTTTTTTTTGTTCAACAAATAAAGACGGAGATGTTTTGATTTTAGAAGATTTTGCCTCTATCTTATCAAATATTGTATGTTTGAAATCAATATTTAAATCCCGAGTTAAATTGTTAATCGAGGTTTTAAAATCATAATTAAAAATATCCATATAAAGTGACAATAGGTTTTTACCCCCAATACCTTTTTCAAAATTATGCCAAAAGCCTGCTTTGCAACCCGATAACTGAACCACCAATGAACCTTTGTTACCAAACCTTGCCTCATCATTGTTTATTTTATAGGGTTTATTTAACCAATTAGTTACATTTTCTAAAATATTTAAATGTAACTTCTCAATTACTTGTTCTACATTTAACATCTTGGCTTGATTAATATTTAAAGAATTCTTTGACTCTATTGTTAATTTAGATTGGTCTTTAATAAGATCTGAAATCCCAGTAATTTTAGCTGTCATTTGAGCGACTTTACTCTTATGATCTTTTATATTAGGATCTAAATACTCTAAAGAGCTGCGATATTTATTTAAGCTCGCCTCAAGCGCATGTTGATAACTCTCAAGGTTATCAACCAAAATAGTTACATTATCCCCTCGTGAAATACTGACTAAAAATTCAGCAACTGAGGTTAATCTTGGGATCTGATCCTTATTACGTTTTTCAGGATCTAAATAACTATGCCAAACAGCTTGATGACCATATAGATCATTAACAGATTTAGTCAAATCAATTGTACTGATTTGATTATTCCTCTCTTGAACTGTAGCAATAGATCGATCTATTGCTACAATTTTAACCCATTTTGATGTAACTAATTGCTCCAAATTAGAATTTTTATCTTTAATCATAATAACATCAGATACTTTTAATTGAGAACTCTTAAGCTCTCTTGGGGTAATACCTTCAGCTAATGCAATCGTTATTGGTTTATCTAACCCTTGTGCTGTAAACGAAGTTGCAGCATAGCCATGATCCCAATGGCAATTGCTAAGCTCATTTAAATCCAATGAAATTAACTTGAAGTTTAGGAATTTGAAAAAAAATAATCCACAAAGTTGTGTTGCCAGCTAATATGGTTTTTTAAGGTAATTTTTATTATATGGAAAAAATTTTGCAATATTTTCTTAAAAAATACTAAAAGTAATGCAATTTAATAAAAAT
>CAIKKE010000110.1 GCA_903827925.1 uncultured Francisellaceae bacterium | reverse complement strand
TTTGATGCAAACCCATAATTTGCGTCAAATAGATCTGGGGGAACTTGGAAGTCAGAGTGGGATTTCAGAGATCTTAAATGGTAAAAGGAAGCTAAATATAAGGCAAATTAGGGTTTTGGCGGATAGGTTTAAAGTTAATCCTGGGAGTTTTATTTAACCGCTGATAATGGAGATTAGCAGAAGTTTTATACGGCTTTATGTATTTTGGTATGTACTATATTGTATAATAAAAATTTTTATAGTATTATTATTTATAGTTATTAAACCAATAATTAGTAAATAAAATAAAGACAAGGAAAGTCGTTTAATGCCAAATAACATAGAATTGCCAAAAATTATTCATTTTATTTGGGCAGGTGGGGTTAAACAAATGAGTGATGCAAGTAAGGAAGTTGTAGCTGCATGGGCAGATGCAAATAAAGATTTTAAAATATATATTTGGGTTGATTATCTTACAGCACAAGGAAGTTCTATAAATGCCAAAAAATTAGAGGTACAAGAACATTTCGCAGACATCATAAAAGTAAGAGGTAATATAATCATACAAGACGTTAGAGAAAATTTGTTTTTTCATTATCACTATAGGAATGAAAAAGTTTATGATTACTTTAACTACGAAGTACAAAGGGTACGACCCAATTATGGGGCATCAAGCGATATATTAAGATATAGCATTTTATATAACATAGGTGGGGCATATTTCGACAGTGATGTTTTACCTGGCCAACAATCATTAGGTACTTTAGAGCAGTTTAATCAACCCCTAAGTAAGCATGTTATATTTGTAGATCCTAATTCTCAAGGAACCAATCATATTGGGAATGATGCATTAATAACAACCACTAAATATAATCCTGTTATGCGAACAATTTTTGATCAATGTTTAAAAAATTATGAGACAATAAATGAAGAATATGGTCAAGGTTTAATTTTGGGTTATGATAACGAGCAATATATAGCTCTACATACTCCAGATATAACAGGTCCGGGAGTGGTTGCAGAAGTGATTTTAATAAATCCTATAGGAGAAAGTTTTACTGATAATGTAAAGCAGTACGATAATAATGATACACTACCATTGCCGGAACAATATAGAACATCAGAAATAAATACAAGAACTTGGATTGGTAAACCATTAGAAAAATCTCCAACAGAAGATCTTTTTTTACAAAAAATTGTAAATTCTAGTGTTTTTGAATGGGAACAATGGGGATTTTTGAGGTTAAACGATCATTTTTATAATTTTTATGAAACTTATGAAAAATGCCTTCCATTAGAAAAATTTCTCCAACTATTTTGCGAAAAAATGAGAGTAGAAAAATTAGATTTTACAAATAAAACTATTCAAACTTTGCTTGATACTAGCACTTGGACTGGAAATATATCAGGAAGTATGAGTATGAGCAAAGTAAAAAGTATTGTTGAAGATAAAAGTAATTCAGATGAAATAAAAACATTAATTAATAATTATATGGAAGGTGTTTATGATTTATTAGTTAAACATGGTGTAAATCTACCAGTATCGTATAAGAGACAATTAAGATAAAGGAGGTACTATTAATGATAGATAAAAATATAGAAAGAATAATTGAAAATGCAAGGAAAACATATGCTGATAAAACTTTAAGAAAATTAGATTTATCTAATTGTGGGTTAAATAGTGCCAAATTAAATGAAATTATAGAATACTTAAAGAAAATAGAATTTAAACCAACTCATATCAATTTGGATTGTAATCAGATCCGAGATGATGGTTTAATTAATTTGTTATCTTTTTCTTCTGAAATAGAAGAAATTAACTTAGACAGGAATAATATAACTAATTTAGGAGTATCTTCTTTACTAACAATGAAAGAAGATTCATTGACTTCAACTAAATTAAAATTAATCAATTTAAATCGTAATAATTTAAAAAGTATTCATGCGAACGGTAGTATTTTAGAGCTAATAAATAAAAGTCTTATTTTTGGGATAGATATTCAAGTTGAAATTGGTAATATTATGATTACTAAAGAAGAAATAAGAAAAATACGAGAAATGAAAAATGGTGTACAAAGTAGCCTAAAAGAAACAATCTCTATTTCAGAGATAGACAGTAAATATAATGTAGATGATTTAAAACAAAGTATTCAAGATTTAAAGCAAACAATAAAATCAAGACCACCTTTTATCTAAAAAATTGATCTTATAGTTAGTAATAGAGAATATTATTTTGAGAAAACACTTAAACAAACAACAAATTTTTGCAGCAGCTACTAAATTAGCAAGCACTGGCAACATTCCTACTTTAAGTAAAGTTAGAGAACATTTAGGTAGTGGAAGTAAGGTAACCATTCATAAATATTTTAATGAATGGAAAAGAGAGTGCTTTAAAAATTTTGGCAATTTAAATAAAGTTGTTGCTATTGATCAGAATAATTTATTAGAAGAACACCGAGTTTTAAAATTAGACTTACAAAAACAACTTACTCAAAATGAACGTTATACTCAACAATTAATTGCTGCTGAAAAATCTAACATAGCTTTAAAAGAAGAAATGCTTCAATTACAATCTGCCATGAAAAAGTTACAATTGGAGTTGACAGAAATAAAAGTAGCTAAAGATACATTAGAACAAATAAACAAAGAAATTCAAAATAAATTAGACATTAATAGCAATAAAACTATACAAAAAATGCAGCAAACTATCGATAATTTAAGATTAGAGCTTAAAACCTTAAATGAAACTAGCATTATCGCTTTAAGAGAAACTAGCAATAATGGCCATGAAGTTTTAATGCAGGAAAAAGTAACTAGTATCAATCTGCAAGCTAAAATTGATGGTTTAACTAAAGAACTCTTAGAAAATAAAAAGCAATCACATGAAGCTATAATGGCAACGCAAGTGCAAATTAGATCGTTATCAAGACAAAATGGGCAATTTCAAAAAATAATCCAAGAGCATGGTTTGGATAAATTACCTCAATTAAAAGAGGAATTAAGTTTAAAATTTTCCAAAGAGGCAGCAGCTTATGGAAAATAGCTGGATTGTATCTAAACCTACGGCACTAATTTCTTGGCAACCAAAAATTGATTTAATGATCGCAAGTCGCCCCCAACATCAGGATTGTTATATTTTAGCTGAAAATGACGTTGAAGCTATTAAAGTTTGGGTACAGCAATTTAAAGATACTTCCACTACTCAGCGGGCTTATCAAAAAGAAGCTGAGCGATTACTATTATGGTGTACTTTTGAAAAAGGATTGGCACTGGCCGATCTAAAGGCAGAGCATTTTGAGGAGTATTTTAACTTTTTACAAAATCCACCTAATAACTGGTTAGGTTCTAAAAAAGAATTACGAGCAGAAAGATATTCTATTAAATGGCGGCCATTAGTGGCACCATTGAAAAAATCCTCATTATTATTTGCTGTTCGAGTGGTTAGTTGTTTAATGAATTATTTAGTAGATGCTAAATATTTAAAATCTAATCCAATTAAATTAATTAAAAAGTATCGTGAGAGAACTATTGATTTAGAAGAGCAAAAGTATAAAGTTTGGGCGCGAATGTTAGAAGCTGATGAATGGTCAGCGGTACAAGAAACATTACAAAATTTACCGGAAAGAACATCTAAAGAGCAACGCTATAAAACTAGAGCTCAGTTATTGTTTGCACTGTTATATTTATTAGGATTAAGAATACATGAAGTAGCTCAAGCTACTTGGGGATCGTTTAGAAATTTAAACGGTAGTTGGTGGTTTTTTGTGAGAGGCAAGGGTGGTAAATTAGGACATGTCCCAGTTAACGATCAATTATTATCAATTATTAAAATTTATCGCTTATCCTTAAATAAACTTCCATTACCGGAAGAAGATGATCTGGAGCCACTATTAGCCGTAGCAAAAACCAACAAACCCTTAAGTGTTAGGCAGTTATTCTCTAACGTTAAAGATGTTGGCAAGTTGGCAGCTAAAAAATTTAAAAGAAATCCTACTAAAAGGCAAAAATTAGAAAGCTTATCGCCGCATTGGTTAAGACACTTATCAGCATCGCATCAAGATTTATTAGGAATATCAGGCACGATGATCCAGGCTAATCATCGGCACGGATCATATGCTACTACCCAAATTTATTTACATGCGCCAGATGCGTTGCGAGCACAAGAGATGCAAAAGTTGTATATGGTAATTAATCCAAAATTATATCCTAAAAAAGAAGCTGCTTTTAATACCAGAATTGTATTATCATTGGTTGGTAGTTCGTTGGGTGGGACAGATAGTTTGATCAGATTAATTGCTGCCATTGAAAATAATGTGATCAGTGACTTTGAGTGGAATAGAGTGGGTGAGTTGATTGAAATGTCTGATATTATCAATGAGCATGAAAAAATCAAATGTTTTAAGCGGCCATTAGAAATTTTGTATGAGTTGGAAGGATCAATCGATGGTGATAAGCTGAAATATTTAAAAACTGCCATTCTAAGAGAAGCAGACATAAGGTTATTTAACTGTGATTTAAAAATAGCAGTTTATGAAAAACCTCATGTCCATTGTTTATAAAAAACCCTTTGACCCCCTAAATTTGGACACTTTTCGCTCATACCTGCAGCTGCACCAATGTAGTTACATTTAACTTATTATTAAATGTTTTAACACAAAATATCATCTTACATTTTACCGAAAATATGTCAATTAAATTTGTTCTAAAGTTATAGTAATTTATTGATAATTGCTAACGCAACCGTGTGCATAAAATTGATAAATAATTTATTAAAAGTAAATGTTGGAATTTTAATAAATTATTTACAACTATTGTGCACACTTTATCAACAAATACTAAATATTAATACAATAACAATTTTTTTAAATATTAAGTCTTTTTATGTTTTTTACAAAACCACCATCCATATAAATATTAATCACTTCTAATGGAGTTCTGCAACCAATACTGCCATGCACTCTATTTTCATTATAAAATGTAACAAATCCATAAAATAAATCATATGCTTCTTGAAAAACATTAAAATAATGTGTTCGTAAGAATTCAGTTTCAATGATAGAATAAAAAGCTTCTATATGAGCATCTTTATTTGGAGTAGCGCATGGTATTCATGACTTATTAGTCATTCCAAATCTTTTAAATAAATTAGAAGTCATTTTATCGCTAACAATTTCACCATTTATATTAAAACATCGTTTATCTAATTGTTTAACTTTCATCTGGTAATACCAAGTAGATTTAGGTAACCCAGAAAATATAATATTTTTTGGGCTGGATTATCTAAATCTATAAATTGTTTAGCAACATTCGATTTTATGATAGAACTTGGACAGTTTTTTTAAATAGCTCTTTAAGAACATTGTTTTCTAATTTTTTAGAATGTAATTCTTTTATCAATTTTTTATTTTCAGCAATTAAATCCAGATCAGTTTGACTTTTATTTTTAGAAGTTTTATGTTTCCAAGTATGAATAGTATCAGTTGGAATGTTATATTTTTTTGCAACACTGGCAACATTTTTAATTAATTTAACTTCTTCTAAAACTTGTCTTTTTTCAGTTTCTGTGTATTTGTGCGATTTTCTCATAATATAACTCCTATAGTTTAAATTTTAGACTATGGGTAATTACAAGTGCGAGAAAATACTGTCCAAAGATATTAGGGGGCTAGAAAGAAACAATAATCTTTGGATCATTATAGATGAATTACCAGCCCTTGATAGAGTATCATCATTAAAAACAGCTCTTGCAGAATCTAGAAAATATGTAGGATGTTTAGTGGCAGGCGCACAAAATATTCATCAGATTAGAAATACTTATGGTCGCAATGAAGCTAATGATTTGCTAGATCAGTTTAATAGTCGATTTATTTTTCGAGTAGGAGATCAAGAAACAGCTCAAATAGCTGCTAATATTTTAGGTGAACAAGAGTCCAAACAAATGCAGGAATTTTTATCCTATGGTGCTAACACTATGTGAGATAGTGTTAATATAAATACCCTTGAACGTAAAAATCTACTGGTTATGCCCACCTAAATAATGAATTTGCCAAATTTAAGTTGTTATGCAAAATTAGCTGGTAATTGGCATGTAACTAAGATTAAGTTAAAACATCCAAAAAGAAGGCATATAATTGAAAGTTTTCTAAATTTATAAAAAAAAATAGTATTTTCAAGGTACATGATTATTGTAATATTTAATTGAATAATGTAACTTTGACAGATTAATATCAGTTAAACTAGCAAAAAAGATATAA
>CAIKKE010000109.1 GCA_903827925.1 uncultured Francisellaceae bacterium | reverse complement strand
TGTTTTTACTGAGGTTTTTTGTGCCTTTTCTAGCGCGCTAAATTTTTTGTTAACGGATACATGTGCGTGGTAAGTAGTGGCATTATGTGATGAACTTGTTACTTGCTGCTGGTTGGTGACCCTTAAATTTGGAGAAGATACAAATTATTATTAAATAAAGGTTTTAATCCTAATTGTTTAACCAAACATTTACAACAAACCCCATTACATATTGCTGTAATCAAACAAAATGTTGTTATAATAAAATTGCTTTTAGAAAACAATGCAGATCCAAAATTAATTGATATCTATGGGTATTCTCCAATAAATTTAGCTTATGATTCAAATAATAAACAAATTATTGATGTATTTGAAAATGTTAAAAACAATAATCACCACCAAGGTTATGATTTATGCTTATTGAAAAGTTTTAAAGATTCTTTTGGGGGTAAATCTAATATTCAAAATACTATTGATTTTTCAGACAACAATATAGAACATCATGCATTATTAAAAGCTCTTAATAAAAAATTCATATTAACCCCATAAAAATTTTTAAAAATAATAAAATTATAATTTTAATTATTAATAAATATGATTTATTATTTCTAAAATAATAATTAAGATCCCAAATAAAGAAATTCCCAAAATTGTTAATTTACCAAACGGTGCTTGATAAGTGATTTCTTTAAGATTTTTTATACATTCATGATGCACAATATTTTTACGAATATAACGTAGTCTCCACACAATTAAACCTGGATAAATGATCATAATAATTGCAGAAAATCCTCCAGCTAAGCTTAATGCTTTCATAAATCCATTAGAAAAAAAGATTGTATAAATAACTGGTGGTACAAAAGTAATAAAACTTAAAAGCAATTTACCTTTAGTATCTTTAGGAATAGACAAACCATCGGCTAAAAAATCAAATAAAGCCCAAGCACTACTAGTTAAACAACCAGTCAACGCAAAAAATGAAAACCCTGCGAATGAATTTAAAATAAACTTATTATTATAATGCAAGGCAATATATTCAATTAAACTATTATTAGGATTTTTGTTTAATAATAGCATTTCTCTTAATCCACCTTCACCATATTCAGGAATCAATAATAAAATTACTAATTCCCAAACAATATATACGACTAATGGAATTATACTTCCTAATAAAATTGCAGCTTTTAACGGCTTTATTTGAAATTTTAAATAAGCTGCTAATGGAGGAATTATTTCGTGATAACTAAATGTAACCACCATTAAAGGTAATGCTAAAAATAAAAATTTTATCTCACAATTATGATGATTAAACAATACATTAGTTATTGGCTGTAAATGATCGCCACCTACAAAAACAATGCCAGAACAAAGTAATAAAAAACACGTAATTACCCCAAGCATTAGAATTCGATTAAACAGACTAACGATTTGATTACCAAAATAAACTATTAAAGCAAAAGGTAACATAAAAATTATGGTAGATAACCATAATTTTACATTAGGAAAACACTGATTAAAAATTCCAGCTCCACCAGATGCATATGCAGCCATAACAGAATACATAAATAATATACAAATTCCCCAAGCTATATTTTTCCCTAAATCACCAAATATATTTTTAGTTATCGAAATAAAATTAACTGGGATCTTAAAAGCTAACGAAGCTTCTAATAATAATAACGCACTAGCAGTCATTACTCCCCAAATAAAAATAAAAGCTAGCATTGTAGGAATTAAGCCCACAACTCCTGTTTTAACCGGCACTCCTATCATTCCTGCTCCAATACAGGTACCCGCTACTAAACTAATTCCCTTTAAATATTTTAAATACTTAAATTTAAGCATAATAATTTCTCAAAAGTTTATTATTATAAAAATATAAAAATTAAATATTATTTACAAACTCTAACCCAACAATTAACCAACCAATTAATAAAATAATTAACATTGTTATATTATTAACCGGAGCTTTATATTTAATAGTCCCTACAAAATTGTCCTGATGATTATGCTTAGCTAAATTGTCCTGATGATTATGCTTAGCTAAATATTGCTTAGATCTTAATTTCCAAACCATTAATACTGGATAAATAATTACTAAAATTGCAGATAAAGCCCCAGCAAAGCCTATTGCTTTTAAAAATCCATTAGGAAAACACAGTGTATATATAATTGGCGGTATAAAAGATAATAATCCTAATAACAATCTGCCACGACGATTTTTAGGAATATTTAAACCATCTGCTAAAAAATCAGATAATGCCCAACCTGTTCCTAATAAAGAACTAGTTAAAGCACAAAATATAAATATTCCAATAAAAACCAATGTTCCTTTACATTGACTATGAATAGCTAAATAATTAATAATACTTTCGGTTGGATTTTGTTTAATATGCGACATATTAATTAACCCTCCATGTCCTTCCGCAGGAATTAAAAGTGATACTGATAATTGCCAAACCACATAAACAATTAAAGAAATTATGCCACCTATCCAAATAGATTGCTTTAATGGACTAATTTTTTCTTGTAAATAAGATTTTAAAGAAGGAATAATCATTTGATAACTAAAAGTTGTTGATAAAATTGGTAACGCAAATAATACCGCTTTAAAATCCCCAATTAATAATAATTGAGTAGGTTGGGTATCAGTTTGCGCAGTTACAATCGTAGTAAACGCCAACAATATAAACGCTCCAATTAATCCTATAGTTAAAAATCTATTAACAAAATCAACATATTTAGCGCCCAAATAAATAACTAAAGCAAATGGTAATAAAAAAACTGGGATTGCTAAATACATATGCATTGGAATAATTTGTTGCACCATACTAGCACCACCAGAAGTATATCCAGCAAAAATTGAATACATAAATAGCAAATAAACTACCCAAGCAATATTTTTATGTAAATTTCCTAAAACTTCTTTAATCATGGAAATTAAGTTAATCTCTCCTTTAAAAGCTAAAGAAACTTCCATTAATAATAAAGCACTCCATGTGGTAATTAAGAAAAACAATATTAATGCTAGAATTGTAGGATACAGCCCAGCAACTGCAGTTTTAACTGGCACCCCAATCATTCCTGCTCCAATACAAGTACCTGTTACTAATAAAATTCCTCCCCAATGAAGACTATGTTTTTTATGCATGTAATTTTTCCTTATTTTATAATTTTATATTTTATTGTTACTTAATATTAATTTATTTTTAAATTACCCTTTAGAGATTTTTTTATACTTAATTCGATGTGGTTGTAATGCTAAATCCCCTAACTCTTTTTGTTTGAGTTGCGCATAATCTGCATAATTACCCTCAAACCAAGTTACCTTACTATCTCCTTCAAACGCTAACATATGAGTTGCAATTCTATCTAAAAACCAACGATCGTGAGAAATAACCATAATAACTCCTGGAAAATCTAATAAAGCTTCTTCCAACGCTCTTAAAGTTTCCACATCTAAATCATTAGTTGGCTCATCTAATAATAATACATTACCACCACTTTTTAATAATTTGGCTAAATGCACTCGATTACGTTCCCCACCAGATAATTCTTTAATTAATTTTTGCTGATCTGCACCTTTAAAATTAAATTTACCCACATAAGCACGTGAAGGAGTTTGGTATTGTCCTACGGTAATTATATCTAAACCATCTGAAATTTCTTGCCAAACATTTTTATTGCCTATAAGCAGATCACGACTTTGATCTACATAAGAAATCTTAACTGTATCCCCAAAAGTAATTGTACCACTATCTGGTTCCTCAGCTTTAATCAACATTTTAAAAAAAGTAGATTTTCCTGCCCCATTAGGTCCAATAATTCCAACTATAGCACCTTTGGGTACTTTTAAACTTAAATTTTCAATTAAAACTAATTCGCCAAAACTCTTATTTATTCCAGATACTTCTAATACAAAATCACCCAAACGTGGTCCTGGGGGAATATATAATTCTTTAGTTTCAGAACGAGTTTGATATTCTTTGGAACTAAGCTCATCAAATCTAGATAATCTGGCTTTACTTTTGGCGTGTCTACCTTTAGCACCACTTCTTACCCATTCTAATTCTGATTGAATGGCTTTTTGTCTTGCTATTTCTTGAGATTTTTCTTCTTTTAAGCGTTGTTCACGTTTTTCTAACCAATTAGAATAATTACCTTCAAATGGAATAGTCCTACCTCGATCAACCTCTAAGATCCAACTTACAACATTATCTAAGAAATAACGATCATGAGTAATCATGATAACAGTTCCTGAAAATTCTTGTAAATATCTTTGTAGCCAAGCAACACTTTCAGCATCTAAATGGTTGGTAGGTTCATCTAACAAAATTACATCATTGGTTGATAATAATAATTTACATAAAGCAACTCGGCGTTTTTCTCCACCTGAAAGTTCGCTAATTTTCGCATCCCATGCAGGTAAACGTAACGCATCTGAGGCAATTTCTAATTTTCGGTTTAAATCCCAGGCATTAACTGCATCAATCTTATTTTGTAAATTTCCTTGTTCTTCTAATAAATTTTCCATCTCATCATTAGATAATTCTTGAGTAAATTTATTAGTAATTTCATTAAATCTTTCTAATAATTCTTTAGTTTCTACAACTGCCTCTTCAATATTACCTAATACATCTTTATCTGGATTTAATATAGGTTCTTGTGACAAATAGCCAATTTTTAATCCTTTTTTATAAACTATTTCTCCTGAAAAATTACGATCTACTCCTGCCATAATTTTTAATAAGGTAGACTTTCCAGAACCATTAATTCCGACAACTCCAATTTTAGCACCATAGAAAAATGATAAATATACATCTTCTAATAATTTACGACTTACAGTAGCTGCACCTACTACTTTATTAATTTTTTGCATAGTCAAAATAATCTCTTGACTCATGAATTAACTGCCTCCTGTAATAATTTAACTGGAATGATTTCCATTAATTCTATGCCCTTCATATTTGCTTTACTTGGCATATTAGCGTTAGGAATAATTGCTTGCCTAAAACCTAATTTAACCGCTTCTTTTAAACGCGCCTGCCCATCTTGCACTGGACGGATTTCCCCAGTTAACCCAATCTCCCCAAACGCCACCAAATTTCTAGGAATAGCTCGATTTTTCAAACTAGATAGGATAGCTAAAATTACCGGTAAATCAATACCTGGTTCGTTAACCTTAACACCACCTACAATATTAATAAATATATCTTGATTATATGTAATTATTCCCACATGCCGGTGCAATACTGCCAAAATTAACGCTAGTCTGTTAGGGTCCATTCCAACACATAATCTTCTAGGATTAGCCATATGACTTTCGTCTACTAACGCTTGGATCTCTACTAATAATGGCCTACTCCCTTCTTTAGTAGCCATAACAATACTACCAATTGCTGCATCGCTATCTCCTCTAGACAAAAATAATGCCGAAGGATTATTAACTCCTTTTAATCCAGCATCAGTCATCGCAAAAATTCCCAATTCATTAACCGCCCCAAAGCGATTTTTAATCGCTCGTAACATTCGATACCTATTATCAATTTGACCTTCAAAATACAATACAGTATCTACCATATGCTCCAATACTCGAGGTCCAGCCAAACTACCATCTTTAGTAACATGACCAATTAAAATAATAGAGATCCCGGTTTTTTTAGCGAATTGAACTACTTTAGCTGCAGATTCTCTAACTTGACTTACCGATCCAGGAGCTGCTTGTAGTAATTCAGTATATATAGTTTGTACTGAATCTAATACCATAATTTTAGGATTACTTTCCATAACCAACTGTAAAATGATCTCAATATTAGTCTCTGCAAGTAATTTAATCTTAGCAGTTTGCAAACCTAAACGATCTGCTCTTAATTTAACTTGCGCTAAAGATTCTTCTCCTGTTACATATAATACCGGATATTCTTTACTAATATTAGCTAGGGCTTGTAGCAATATTGTTGACTTACCAATTCCTGGGTCTCCTCCTAATAGGATGACAGAACCAGATACTATACCATTTCCACCTAGCGCTCTATCTAATTCAGTAAGGCCGGTGGTAAAAGTAGATTGCTCATTAATTTCAACTGCAGTTAAATCAGTGATCCCTTCTGATTGTAAGTCTAGTCCAGCAAAACCTGCGAATCTATTGCTCTTATTAGTATTAGTAAGAATAATTTCACTTATAGAATTCCAGGCTTGACAATCCATACATTGTCCAGACCACTTATGTGATAGTGCACCACATTGGTTACAGCTATAAGATACTTTCATTTTTGTCATGGAAGCAAATATATCACAAATTTTAATTTAGTTTAAATAATAAATCTAAACTAAATTCCTCTTAACACCGATATTTAAATATATGCTTACTAAATGCGCAAAATCATTTTTAATTAATGCTTACGTTACCCCAGTATTTGATCAATTAGATTTTTATAAAAATCATTATAAAAAAAAAATTCAATTTGAATTTATAATTAATGAACATTTAGAATTATTAAAATGTATCCAATTATCCATTGCCTCTAAGTATAATAATTATATAGAAAATAAAATAAAAAATTTCAATGAAATTTACAATATTTTATTTGAATTAAATCATGTCAGAATTAATCCAAAACTTAATAACCAGGATGTTTTAGAAATGTTGTCAATTATGTTGTTAAACTTAGGGATAAAAATTGAAAATCCTCCCAATCATGATTCTTTAGAAATGTGCTTTAAACCATTAGGAGAAATAAAAGATAATATAAGATTTTATATTAAAGATAATAATCAAATAATATTTTTATCTAATCGAGCTAAGCCTAGATTAATATAAATTTAGATTTTTAATCCTTCCACCCGACGGGCTAAAGCCCGTCACCCTCCTTCGAAAAACGAAGGAGGGTATTTATCCTTATGATGTTAAATGTGCCATTTATATTAATTAATCTCTCATTAATTTAGCATATTCTTCTAACAACAACACATAATAAGCAAAAAAGTCTTGGGTTTTAAAATTAGTATTAGCAAAATCATTAGCATGTTTTATAATTTGCTGTACTTGTTGATCATTATCAATTAACCATTTATAAGCTTCAGTAAGATGGGATTGATTAACGTCTTCTATTGAAAAATAATTATAATTTTCTTTTAATCCTCGATAAAACCATTGCACCTGAGTAGATTTTGGTTTTATCATTAAACAATTAGAATACATTTGCCAAACTACTCGCTCCCAAGCACAACGAGCTCCATCTAAAGCAACTTGATATTTATATTTAAGGCTAAATTCAGGCTCTAAAAACGCCACTCGATTAGCACCACTAGTCATGCCAACATCTAAAAATTTCAGTTTATCTCGTAGTTCAACTAATTTTTGTCGATGTTGCATACTATCATTTCCAGCACCGCGCCAATGAATGAAAGCCTCTTTTTTGTTCCATGGATATATTTTTTTGGCAAAATTAATTCTTCCTCTTAATACATCCCAATAATAAAGATTCATCCAATCTGGAATCAAAATAGTAGTGTTTTCTATAGGGATCTCTGTATCTTTAGCAAAACTAAATACTGGAATCGGTTTTTTTATATCTTTAGGTATATAATTTAAATAATCATTTAAGTAAACTATAAACGTACAATCTGGAATTAAACGATATTCATTTAGGATCTTAATCATGCTATATAAAGTTTTATAAGAACGAAAATATTGAATATCATCATCTATATATTCAGAAGTAATTTTATGATTTTTAATTTTAAATTTAACTACATGATATTTTAATGAAATATTACTTGCTAAATTTATATACAATTGATTTATGGCTTTTTCACTTAATCCTTGTTGAATAAACGGTTTTAAGTCTGCTTTAATTTGTTCGATAACCCAAGATTGATTTCTTGCATTAGCTATAGCTAAATCTAAATCTTGTTTATTAAACCTGGTTTTTAAATCATTATTAAAAATTCTTTGATACTTTTTATAAAAAAACTTGTATATTTTAAGTTTTAAATTAGAATTAAAATTATTATTAATATATAAAAACTTAATACTAAAAACACTAATCATAGAAATAATTAAAATTATAAATAAATTCGAGAATTTAAAATTTTTATGATTAAACCAATTATTAAACCATTTCATACATAATACCTTCGGTTACTTTATTCTTGTTTTATACCTTAATAAAAATAATTAGATTAAATCATGTTAAACAAGCAAAATCAACGATTGGTCTTAACATTGGGGGGTACTTTACCTTGCAGCTTAATAAATATAGACTCTCTTTTTGATATTTAAATAATTAAGTTCTAAAATAAGTATTATAAATTAAATATTATAAGCTTATTAGTTAACCTTATAGATTAAAGCAGATTAAAATGGATCATAGATAAAATCAGTGGAAATAACTCAATTTTCTAATAAAAGCAATGAAGAAATATTACAAGAATTAAGAAGTAATTTGTATGGCCTAGATTCTGAAACAGTTGCTGAAAGATTAAACCAATTTGGAAAAAACAGTTTTGAGTTTATTAAAAATACCCACCCAATAATCCAATATTTTATGGCATTTTGCTCACCATTACCAATCATATTACTTGGTTTGGCAATAATATCATTTATGACCGGTGGAATAAATGGAGCAATTGTTATTATGTTAATGATATTTTTATCTACATCATTAGCATTTTTTCAAGAATACAAATCAAATAAGGCTGCTGAAAAATTACGTGCGATGGTTGGAATTACAACCACGGTAATCAGAGAAAGTAAAGAACAAGAAATATCCTTAAACAATGTAGTACCTGGCGATATTGTGAAATTATCTGCAGGGGATTTAATTCCTGCAGATTTACGGATCTTACATTCAAAAGATTTATTTATTAATCAATCATCTTTAACTGGAGAAGCGCTTCCGGTAGAAAAATTAGCAGATGCCAGCAACACCTTACCAAACTCTCCTTTTGATTTGGTAAATATTTGTTTTATGGGAAGCCATGTAGTTTCCGGGATCGGTAAAGGAGTTGTAATTCACACCGGAATTAACACTTATTTCGGTAAATTAACTAATGATATTGCAGGTAAGAAAAAAATTTCTAGTTTTGACAAAGGGATCCAAAAATCTATATGGTTAATTATTAAATTCATGCTAGTTATGGCATTAATCGTTTTTATAATTAACGGATCAATTAAAGGTAACTGGATGGAAGCTTTCATTTTTGCAACCGCAATTGCAGTGGGCCTTACTCCAGAAATGTTGCCTTTATTAGTTACGATAAATTTAGCTAAAGGTGCGATGGCGATGTCACGTAAAAAGGTAATTGTGAAACGTCTGAATGCAATTCAAAATATAGGTGCAATGGATATATTGTGTACAGATAAAACTGGAACTTTGACCCAAAATGAAATCATTTTAGAAAAATATATTAATATTTTGGGAGATCAAGATGAGCAAGTATTTAAATTTGCATATTTAAATAGTCATTATCAATCCGGTTTAAAAAATCTATTAGATCTTGCTGTTTTAAAACATACTGATTTGTATCAGAAATTAAATCTAAATAATCAAGATCTTTATCAAAAAGTAGATGAGATCCCTTTTGATTTCCAAAGACGTCGTATGTCAGTAATTTTACAAGAAAATAATTTTTCTGAATTTTTAATCTGTAAAGGTGCAGTTGAGGAAATTACCCAATGCTGTAATTTAGTCCAAATTGAAAATAAATTATATCCTTTAGATGAAAAAAAGCTGCAAGAAATGCAGCAATTAGTTAATGGATTAAACAATGATGGATTTATGGTAATTGCAGTAGCAATAAAATACGTACCTAATAAATTTGTAAACTTTTCAGTAGCTCAAGAAAGTAATATGACACTCTTAGGTTATATTGCCTTTTTAGATCCTCCTAAAGAATCAGCTAAACCTGCGATTGAAAATTTACAAAAATCCGGAGTTAAAATCAAAATTTTAACTGGGGATAACGAATTAGTAGCTCGCAAAGTATGTCAAAAAGTAGGTTTATTAGGTACTAATGTACTTCTAGGTAGCCAAATGGATGGCATGTCTGATCAAGAATTAACCAATAAAATCGAGCAATGCGATATATTTGCGAAGCTTACTCCACACCAAAAATCGCATATAATTTCTCTTTTACAAAAAAATTCACATGTAGTTGGTTTTTTAGGAGATGGGATCAATGATGGTCCAGCATTAAAAACTGCCGATGTCAGTGTTTCGGTAGATACCGCGGTAGATATTGCTAAAGATTCTGCAGATATTATTTTACTCGAAAAAAGTTTATTAGTACTACATGATGGAGTAATTGAAGGCAGGAAAGTATTTGGCAATATTATGAAATATATAAAAATGTCTTCTAGTTCTAATTTTGGCAATGTGCTTAGCATGTTAGGAGCCAGTACAATCTTACCTTTTTTACCAATGGCACCCATGCAAATTTTACTAAATAATTTTCTATATGATTGCTCCCAAACTGCAGTACCTACAGATTCAGTAGATGAGGAATATTTAGCTAAACCACGCATTTGGGATCTAGGTAATATTACACATTTTATGCTATTTATTGGGCCAATAAGTTCTTTATTTGATTATGCTACCTTTGGGTTTATGTGGTTTTTCTTACATGCCAATAAATTAGAATGTGTATCTTTATTTCAAACTGGGTGGTTTGTAGAATCATTATTATCGCAAACTTTAATTGTACATATTATTCGTACTAATAAAATCCCATTTATTGAAAGCAAACCAAGTTTACCTTTATTAATTACGACCACAGCTATTTGTGTGTTAGGCGCGGTATTACCATATACATTTATTGGCAAATCTATGCAAATGGTACCTTTACCTGGAGTATATTGGGTTGGATTAACTATTATTTTAATTTTATATTTTATGTTAACCCAAGCAGTTAAATCATTTTTGTTTAAAAAATTTAATTTTTAACGTATCTTCTCCAAATTTAAGGGTAGACACACCTAAGCTTCCTGTTTCTAGCAGTTCCATCCCAACAGCAAGCAGTTCAACCCCAAATAAAATATCTAGAGAAACCTAACGACTAATAGATAAAACTGAACGTTATAAATTAGAATTGTTTGAACGTGCCGGAAAAACCAAAGATCAAACCACTCTAAATGCTGCTAAAATTGAATAAAAAGGGAAGCAAATTGATTTAGCTATAGAAAGTATCACTGGAATTAGCAGGACAACTATTATGCGAGGAATTAAAGATTTAAATTTTAATAATAGATCTTTAAATAGAGTTAGAAATCCTGAAGCAGGAAAAAAGAAAATTATTACAAATAATCCCAGCATTCGTTCTATTTTAGAAGAAATAATGGAAGTACACAATTAAACCGCAAAACCACAAAAAATAAGCAGATAAAATTCCAGACTTAATCTAATATTAAGTCTAATTAAAATATCGAGAAGGAAGACTGTAATTTTAAACCAACTTTTCAGATTTTTTTATAATAAATTTTTTTTAATTTGTTCTTGTATGATTTTATTTTCTCGTATAATTTGATTTTCTCTACGTTCTTTACGTTTTTTTAACCGATGTTGCCAATTTTTAATAATCATATAACGCCATAATATTTGCACAATTATATATCCTAAAAATGCTGAGACTATAGCGCAAATTAAACTACCTAATAAAAATGGTTTCAATATATCCCCAAGTAATGAATGTAAAAATTCCGTAGATATTTCAAATTTTAAAGTTTTAATAGGTAAATGTAAAATTTTAGCTCCTAGTACATAAGCAAACAAAAATAATGGTGGCATAGTAATTGGATTGGTTAACCACACTAAAGCTACCGATAAAGATAAATTAGCATTAAAAATTATCGCCCCAAATGCTGCTAATGCCATTTGAAAAGGTACAGGGATCCAGGCTGCAAACAAACCAACAGCAAATGCTTTAGATACAGAATATCTATTAAAATGCCACAAATTAGGCTCGTGAATAAAATTGCCAAAAATTTTTAAAATTTTGTATTCTTTAAGTTTTTCTTTATTGGGAGAAAATTTTTTTAAATTATTAATTATTGACATAATTTTTATGTAAACCTCGGTAAACCTCTAAATGTAGATTTATAAATATCAATCTATATACATCTATAAATAAAATATACACAATTTTGCTATATTAAACTTGATCATCAATCTGCTTCAATTAATAATGCAAAAAAATTTTATCAGATCATATGATGATTATAACATACAATTTTTGGTTATTTATTTTTTAATTGGTATTTGCTTATTTCAAGTAATTTATCATTTTAACGTTAAATTATTTAACTTACTTTTATTGGTCTTATTAATTAATATTAGCTTAATATTATTAAATTATTTTATTAATTCAACAAAAATATTACCATATTTGTTTAATGGTAAGTCAATACTACTTAATATTTGTAGCTTATTTTTAGGTTTATTTTGGATAAATATACAAGCATATAATTTCAAAAAAAATAGTCATCTTTGGGAGTTAACAGAAAACAAACCCATAATTATTCACGCAACCGTGCTAAATGTGATCTATCGTCATAAAAATAATACTAATCAAATAGTTGAACTTGATTTACTAGTAAATAAGATCATAAATAATTTTGCTCTTACAAATTTAATTAATCCTAAACATTTTATCAATATTAATAATTTTTTAATCAATAATAAAATTCGTTTAACTTGGAAAACTAATAAAATTATCTTACCAGGAAATATTTGGCAATTATCGGTACGTTTTAAAAAACCTCGTAATTTCTCAACTTTAGGAAATTTAGATTTAGAAAAACAATTATTCATGCAAAGGATTAAATTAATAGGAGTAGTTGCTAACAATAATACTGCCAGCAATAAATCAATTAACAATAAATTAATCAGCAATACCCCACTTTCTTTTGTGCATACTTGTTGGATTAATAAAATAAGAAGAATTTTATTTAATAAATTATTGATAGACATGCAAAATTGGAAACTTAAACATCCAGGCATTATATTAGGTTTTTTATTAAGCAATAAAGAAAATATTTTATTCAATGAAAAAACTATCTTTCAAACAACTGGTACCTCCCATTTATTATGCATTTCTGGATTACATTTAGGGACTCTCGCAAGTTTTATATTTATTATTACTCAATGGTTATGGAAAAAATTAAGTAATCGTTACTTATTAGAAAAATTTCCAGCGGTAATAGTCGCTTCAATATTTAGTTTATTAATCACAACTATTTATGCAATTTTAGCTGGTTTAAATCCGCCGACTCTAAGAGCGTTAATAATGTTAAGCGGTTATTTAGGAGGAATAATTACTCGTAATTCACTTGAGGTAGATTTAATTTATTTTTTATCAATATTTTTAATATTATTATTAGATCCATTTGTTATTTTAAACAATAGTTTTTGGTTATCCTATATCGCTGTTGGAATTTTAATTTTTACTTCTAAATTTAATTTATTAAGCGCAACTGAAAATCATAAAAAATCTTTATTATTTATAAAAATTTTAAATTTATTCAGAAACAATTGGATAATGTTTGTTGGTTTATTGCCTATTAATATGTTATTGTTTAATAAAATTTATTTGATAGCTTATTTAGCCAATTTTATTGCAATTCCATGGTTTAATTTTTTTATATTGCCTTGGAGTATCATAGGATTATTTATTAGCATATTTAACCTTAATTTGGCTAAATATTTATTAATATTTGCAGATTTTAATTTATATATATTATTAAATATATTAGCTAAATTAGCTAAATTCAAAAATGCTTATTTATCTTTAGGAATAATTGATATTCCTATGTTTTGTCTTAGCTTTTTAGGAAGCTTATTATTAATATTGCCTAAAGGTTTAAGAAATACATATATATCAATAATTTGTTTTTTACCTGTGTTTTTTAAATACAAATCTTCACCTAAATATGCTGATGCTTGGATTTCAATTTTAGACGTCGGACAAGGATTGGGAGTAGTTATTCAATTACAAAATAATATAATATTATACGATACTGGCCCTAATAATTTAGCAATTGCAAATTATTTAGAAAGTTTAAATTTAAATCATTTAAATCAAGTTATAATTAGCCACCCAGATCTTGATCACATTGGAGGACTTAAACAAATTGCTAACAAATATATTATTGATACTTTTATTACCAATATCAATGGATATAAAATTGCAGATTTAAGGTCTAAATTATGTCAAGCTGATATTGGTTGGGAATTAGATGGAGTAAAATTTAAATTTTTAAATGCCAAATTATTAGAAAAAAATAATGAGTTTAATTTTAATTTAAAATCAAACTATAAAAACCCCAAAAAATCTCATAAAAATCCAACTAATAACAATGACAACAGTTGTATCTTACAAATGTCTACCAATGGATATAAAGTATTATTTACCGGAGATATTAGCGCCAAAACTGAAAAATTATTAATTAATAAATATCAACAAGAATTAACTGCAGATCTTTTAATTGTTCCACATCATGGAAGTATTACCTCATCTTCTAAAGAATTTATAAAATTAGTAAACCCTAAATATGCAATAATTTCAGCGGGTTACATGAATAGATATGCTCACCCACATACAAAAATTTTAAATAGATATAAAAATTATAATATTAAAATTTTAAATACTATTGAGCATGGTAGTATAGATTTTAAATTATTTAATCAAGCAAATAATTTTATACAATATAGTTGTTATAGACAAACCAATTGGAATTTTTGGAATTATTAAGCAAATAACATTTAATCTTTTAACTTTAACTTTAACTTTAACTTTAACTTTAACTTTAACTTTAACTTTAACTTTAACTTTAACTTTAACTTTAACTTTAACTTTATGCTAAAATCTAATGATTTTTTAATTTCAATTTATATAAT
>CAIKKE010000108.1 GCA_903827925.1 uncultured Francisellaceae bacterium | reverse complement strand
TTAAACAATTGATTAAATAATTGATGATGATGATGCTGCTGCTGTTGATACTGCTGCTGCTGTTGTTGCTGCTGCTGATACTGCTGCTGCTGCTGCTGCTGCTGCTGCTGCTGCTGCTGCTGCTGCTGCTGCTGCTGCTGCTGCTGCTGCTGCTGCTGCTGCTGCTGATACTGATTTGCAGTTAACGTTAATGCTGACGTTGAAGTTGATGTTGACTGCGCTATATTAGGTTTATTTGTAGGTTTGAAATTTTCCCAAATTTTAGGACCATTATAATTCAAAAAATTATTTTTTAGATCTCCAATAGTACCTGAGTGACAAGAATCAGATAACATTAATAATTTAGCACCTCTAGGAACTTTTAACAGGATTTCATTGATTTCATCATCAATAATTTGACTATCTACTTCATATTCAACCCCTTTATATAAGATAACCCTAGGTTTCATGAAATCAATCGGACAAATAGTTTCATCGTACCCATCTTCTTCATCTCCATGTATATCTTTTACTTGGCTACCATGCCCGCTATACTGAAAAATCAAAGTGTCGCCTGCAACTGAATCATCCACTAATTTAGTTAATTTTTGCAAAATATTATCCCTAGTAGGTTTTTCATGGGTATCATCAGTAAGTAATTCTAATTTAGCATCAGGATAATTGCTTATTATCAAATTTTTTACTGACATTGTGTCATTAATACATCCGCCAAGTTCGTTACTAGTTCCTCGATAATTAATCCCAACCAATAAACCTTTTACATTATTACTATCTATGCTGCGATTTTTATTTCCTTTAGGCATCTGGTCACTCCTTTGATATTTATGTATAGCTCAAAATATTTATTTTTTATATCATTTATTTTGATTATTATAGCAAAATAATTAATATATAATGCAACATCTATAAGAACCTATTTAACATCTCTGTATATGTCATCAACCATTAAATATTCTTAATTTTAAATTGTTAAAATGTTTTTAATTTTACCTTTTAGTATATGCCAATTTTCTGGTAATATCTTAGTAATTACGCTTTTAGATAATCCGATATTAAAATTCCCAACAATATTCTCATGTTGTTGGAGAGGGCACCGCTAAGGGTGCACCTTATATCACCTAAAATTTAAAAATGATTCTCACTAATAATCTAGCATTTAAAGGTAGGACAAATTTAATTTTTTTTAATCAAAGGCATATCAAGATAATGATTTTTTCCTAGTAATTTTTGATAAATTACTTTGTAAGTCATAACATTTTGCACATACTCTCTAGTATCTCTAAAAGGAATAGTCTCTACCCACACATCCGCTGCAATATCATAATTTGGTAACCATTTTTGGATACGACCTGGACCTGCATTGTACGCAGCGGTTGCAACAACTACATTTTTATACTGTTCTAACATTAATTGTAAATATTTACTGCCTAATTTAATATTATTATTTATATCTAGTATGTCTTTATGATTTTTTAAACGCATATTAATTGTTCTGGCAACCATAAATCCTGTTCTAGGCATAACTTGCATTAGTCCTAAAGCACCCGCATAGGATTTTACATAAGGTCTAAATGCACTTTCTTGCCTGGTTACTGCAAATACCCATGCAGGATCTAATTGATTTTTGTAGGCTTCATTTACTATGTGATTAGAATAATATTGGGGAAATCTTAAGGATAAATCATCTTTTTGTTTAGCATCAGATAATGCTGTAATTGCCCAATTAGGCATGTTTAAATTATCTGCTAATTTTGCCGCAGCATGCAGCTCCCATTCGAGCATATTTTTAATTGCTGTATTCCATTCTTGACTAGCTTTATTAAGTCTATCTAATTTTAATAATTCATAAGCTCTTTGTATGGATTGATTTTTTAAAACTAAATTAATCTGTTGATGGGTGATTTCCATAGGTTTAAATTTGAAATTATAAGGTTTTAATAACTTAGAGCTCGATAAAAAACCATAATAACTACGTTTGGTCGCTAATTCTATTAAAAATTTTTTACTTTCTAATGTTCTACCCTGCATCTCTAATGCTCTCGCATACCAATATACCCATCTTTCCTGTTGTTTTAATATATCTGGAAGATTATTAAATAATGCAACAATATGATTCCATTTACTATCTTTCAAAGCTAAAATTAATTGTAAATTATATACTTCTTGATCTTTATATTCTGGAGAAATTTTATTTAACCATTCCCAAGCACTTACATGCGAGCTTTTACCTAAAGCAATAGCAATACTTTTTACAATATTGTTATAATGTCTGGGAGTAAACTCATATATATTAGATAATAACCCCCATATTTTAACTGCTTTCTCTGGTTCTTTTTTAGCAATATTGGTAATTCCATACATTAAAATCTCTGCTATCGTTGAATGGTTATTGTTAGAAAAATAATCCTTTTGAGTAATTAACCCAGGATTTTGATGGACTCTGATCCACAATTCCACAATTGCATGCTCTTGTTTGGGTAAATAATTAGACGCTAAATATCTTGCAAATTTCATTTTGTTAGCTGTTATTGCTAATTTAATCCTTTGCCAAATCATAGCTCTAGTCATTAATCCTTCTTGTTTCCATTTTTCAAAAACTAAATTGCAAGAATTAGGCTGCACATCGCTAGTTAACCATATTTGTTTTATTTTATCATTCAATTTTACTAAATTAGAACTAGAATTAACTTTATAATTTGCTTGGATAAAATAACAAGTCAATTCCACATTATCATATGCTTGATTTTCGTCATATCCTCTTGAAAATTCATACCAATTTTTTTGTTTTGCTTGATATAATAACCAAGAATCTTTTACTGGTTTAATTAAAGGAGTGTTTTTATAAAGATCTACAAAATTTCGCATTTGTTCGAAACTGACATATTGAATAAACTTTTGTAATAACATTGATTCCAAATAAGGATATAATGGATAATCATGTAAATGAGGAAAAACTTTATTTAAAATTGATTTATTATTATTGAAATTATTATCCTTCTTTAACACCTTTTCAACTTCTAAAAACATTTGTCTCTGTAATTCTAATTTTTTTAAAGATGAAGGTTTTTCTATAGTTAAAGGTGAGCTTGCATATATGATATTATTGATATTAAAATTTATAAAAAATAATAATATGATTGATAACTGTGATAAAATTTTTTTATTATATAACATATCTATAAATTATGATTATTATTTAGAAATTTTTGCTATAAAATTCATTAAAATTTACTAATTACTAATTACTAATTACTAATTATAGTATAATTTATTTAAAAATCATAATTATATAAATTAAATAATAATACAATATTATTTATTATAATATATTATTAATTATTTCAAAAATCTTCGGCTAAACGAATATTAATAGCATGCAATCCTTTGGGACCATTATTAATTTCAAAATCAACTTTTTGACCAGCAGCTAATCTTTTATAGCCTTCCATGATAATTGAAGAAAAATGTGCAAAAATTTCTTCATTTGGATTATCGCTTTCTGATGGACAAATAAATCCATAACCTTTTTGATTATTAAACCACTTTACTGTTCCTTGTGCCATACTATTTTACATCCTTTTATAAATAACTACCTACTTATCTTTATAATTCATTTTGAACATATTCCATAATTAGTCAAGTTAGATTTTCAATTAGTCAATTAATTAAATATAAGTTATTAAGTTAATAATTCATTAAAATTGACCTACAAATAATCTATCTTATCGATTATTCTATAATTTATTACATATTTAATCAAATATTTAAGTTTAATTATTAAATAATAGATATAATTTATAAATAAAATA
>CAIKKE010000107.1 GCA_903827925.1 uncultured Francisellaceae bacterium | reverse complement strand
AAATATTTTGGTTTTTAATAATATTGGATTTGCAGCTTCTTTAGAAAAATCAACTACTGTTTATTATTGTAAATTGACAGATGGAACCATCGGTTATTATGATCGCCCATGTAAATATATTGTTAATTCAAAATTTAATAATACAAATAAATTAGAATTAATAACTGAGAAAGTATTAATATTAAAAATTATAAATTCTTTTAAGCATAAAACTAATCATAAATTTTTAACTAATTATCAAATTTATGATCTAAATAAAAATTTATCTAATTCATTATCTAATAAACGCTGTCAAAATGCTTTAACTAAAATTCCATTAATTACTGAATTATTAGAAAAACATCAAGCTTTATCAATTATCAATCAAAACCAAAATAATCAAGAAATTATCTCCAAACTTAAAAGATCTTTAGCTAGATATAATAAAATTAAAAAGCAATCTTGTGAAAACCAAGATCCATGACATGAAAAAAATTATATAATTCATAAGGTTGATTAGTAGAATGGTTGATTTTATATTGAACTAACCATTTAGCTGCTAATAATGCTCCATATGCAAAAATACTTCGATCTAATACGTTATGTTTAATTATTATTTCTTCAAAAATATTACTAAAAGTTACTTGATGTTCACCTTTAACTTCACCAATGCGTTTGCTGATAAAATTTATGGGAACTTTTTGTTTAGCTAAAAAATTTTTATTAATTAAATCTGCCATAGACAATGCAGTCCCTGATGGCTGATCTTTTTTATGTTTATGATGAGTTTCTTTGATCTCTATTAAAGTCTCCTTTATATGATGCTCTGACCATAATTTACTAAGAGATCCTATTAAATATTTACAAATATTCGCCCCCAAACTCATATTTGGAGATAACAAAATTGGACTACTTTTAGCTAAATCTGTAATTTTTTGTGTTTCAAAATCACTAAATCCCGTGGTTCCAATTACCATAGGGATCTTGGATTGATTACAAATTTTGGCATATTCTAAACAACTTGCAGGGGTAGAAAAATCTATAAATACAGTAATATTATTTAAATTTTCTGATAAATTTCCTAATAATTGATCTTGATTATATTTATATTCATTATAATTATCTTTAGTTAATTTTAAAATTAAATCAAAAGATACATCTTTGTTAACAGCATGAGCGATCTCTTTACCCATTCTCCCATTAGCACCACTTAAAGCAAGATTAATTTTCATACTTTCTTTATTTAAATAAATTACTAATTACTTTGACCCAAGATTGCAATAAAGGATTATGCTTATTATTCGTACCTTTAAAACTATCTTCAAACTTTTGTAATAATTCTTTTTGTTGATTATTCAAATTTACTGGAGTTTCAATTAAGATTTCACAAAATAAATCGCCTGGACCATCTTTTCTAACTGTAGTTACTCCTTTTCCACGCAAACGAAATACTTTGCCACTTTGAGTTTCACTAGGAATTTTTAACTTTACCGGACCACAAAAAGTAGGAACGTCCACGTCTCCTCCTAAAGATGCTGTATAAAAACTAATTGGTACTTTACAATGTAAATTAGCATTTTCTCGTTTAAATACAGAATGTTCTTTTACCCGAATTTGTACATACAAATCTCCCGGTTTTCCTCCACGAAAACCAGCTTCTCCTTCACCTTGAAGCCTGATTTTATCTCCATTATCTACGCCTGAAGGGATCTTGACTGATAAAGTTTTGCTTTCTTCAGATCTACCATTGCCGCGACACTGCTTACAATGATCGGTAATTACGCTACCTTGTCCAGAGCATGTTGGACATGTTTGTTGGATAGAAAAAAATCCTTGCTGCAGTCTGACTTGACCTTGTCCATGACAAGTACTACAAGTTGCAGCTTTAGCCCCATCTTTTACTCCACTACCATGACAGGATTTACAAGTTGTAGGAATATTAATTTTAATCGTAATATTAGTACCATTCACGGCTTCTTCTAATGATAAATCTGCAAAATACCGTAAATCAGAGCCTTTCCTAGATTGAGATGTTCTACCAGATTCAGAAAATCCAGTTCCATGTCCAAAAATATCACCAAATATATTACCAAATAGATCATCAAAAGTACCATTTTGTTGAGCTTGATGACCTGCTCCGCCACCACTATAACCACTTGCTGCATCTACACCTGCATGCCCATAAGAATCATAAATTTGCCGCTTACGTGGATCCGATAGCACCTCATATGCTTGCTGAATAACTTTAAATTGTTCTTCAGCAGATTTGTTACCTGGATTTCTATCAGGATGATACTTCATCGCCATCTTACGATAAGATTTTTTTATCTCATCCTCAGTAGACCCTTGTTTAATACCTAAAACAGTATAATAATCTTGTTTCTCAGACATCTTATTTTTTGTCATCTTTAATTTCTTCAAATTCAGCATCTACAGTATTTTCTTTAGCATGATCGTGTCCAGTAGTTTCTGAATTAGAATTAGCATGATGAGCCGCTCCCTCCTGTTGGGTAGCTTGAGACGCTCCTGCTGCATCTTTATACATATGCTCTGCTAATTTATAAGAAGCTTGCTGTAATTCTTGAGTCTTAGATTCAATTAATGCTTTGTCATTTCCCTTTAATACTTCTTTCAAGCTAGTAATTGCATCATTGATCTTTTGTTTTTCACTAGGCTCTACCTTATCACCACCATCTTTAATAGCTTTTTCACTACCATGAATTAATGCATCTGCTTGATTGCGCGCAGAGATTAAATCATGAAATTTACGATCTTCTTCCGCATGCGCCTCTGCATCTTTAACCATTTTATTAATTTCTTGCTCAGATAATCCACTAGATGCTTTAATTTCAATTTTTTGCTCTTTATTGGTAGCTAAATCTTTAGCTGAAACTCTTAAAATACCATTAGCATCAATATCAAAGCTAACTTCAATTTGTGGAACACCACGATGAGCAGGAGGTATATCTTGTAAATCAAATTGTCCTAACAATTTATTACCAGCTGCCATTTCTCTTTCACCTTGAAAAACTCTAATAGTAACTGCTGTTTGATTATCGCTGGCAGTCGAGAATACCTGATTTTTTTTGGTTGGAATCGTAGTATTACGCTCAATTAGTTTAGTCATAACTCCTCCCATAGTTTCTAAACCTAAAGATAATGGAATTACGTCTAATAATAACACGTCTTTAACACTACCGGATAATACCCCTGCTTGAATGGCAGCACCTACTGCTACTGCTTCATCTGGATTAACATCTTTTCTAGGAGGTTGTTCAAAAAATTTTTCCACCACTTCTTGGACTTTAGGCATTCTAGTTTGCCCACCCACTAAAATTATAGAGGATATTTCTTTTAAACTTTTACCTGAATCTTGTAAAGCTTTTTCGCAAGGTTTCAAAGTCCTGAGAACTAAATCATCTACTAAAGATTCTAATTTAGCTCTAGTAAGTTTCATGTTTAAATGTTTAGGACCTGCAGCATCTGCAGTAATATATGGTAAATTAATATCTGCTTGTTCACGAGAAGATAATTCTATTTTAGCTTTTTCAGCAACTTCTTTTAATCTTTGTAAAGCTATAGCATCATTTTTTAAGTTAATCCCGGTTTCTTTTTTAAATTCACTCACTAAATGATCAATGATCCGCATATCAAAATCTTCCCCACCGAGGAAAGTATCTCCATTAGTAGCTAATACTTCGAATTGATGCTCACCATCAACATCTGCAATTTCTATAATCGAAATATCAAAAGTACCGCCCCCTAAATCGTACACTGCAATAATTGCATTACCAGATTGTTTATCTAATCCATAAGCTAAAGCTGCAGCAGTTGGTTCATTAATAATTCTTTTTACATCTAACCCTGCAATTCTACCTGCATCTTTAGTTGCTTGACGCTGAGTATCATTAAAATAAGCGGGTACTGTAATAACTGCAGAATTTACTGGCTTACCTAAATAATCTTCTGCAGTTTTCTTCATTTTTATTAAAACTTCTGCAGAAATTTGTGGAGGAGCTAATTTTTGATCGCCAACTTTAACCCAAGCATCTCCATTATCTGCTTTCATGATTTCATAAGGAACTATATCTTTATCTCTAGCTACAATTTCATCTTCATAACGGCGACCAATTAATCTTTTAATGGCAAACAAAGTATTTTTAGGATTAGTTACTCGTTGATTTTTGGCAGTTATACCTACTAATTTTTCACCATTATCTGTATATGCAACAATAGATGGAGTAGTTCTATCTCCTTCACTATTGGTAATTACCTTTGGGGTAGTACCCTCCAATAATGCTACACAAGAATTAGTTGTCCCCAAATCTATACCAATAATAACTTCTGACATATACACCCTCTCTATCTATAAACTTTAATAAATTTTTATTGCTTTAATTAATTTAACTATAACCTTATATATAAGAACACAATGATAAAATTCAAGACTGTTTAGCAACAATTACTCTAGCTGGACGCAAAACTCTATCGTGGATCATAAAACCTTTTTGGATAACATTAATTATACTATTCTCTGGAGCATCACCTTCTTTATCAATAGAAAGTGCTTCATGCAACACTGGGTTAAACATTTCACCAATCGGATCTACCATTTTAATCCCAAATTCCTCTAAATTATTTAACAATAGCTTAAGTGTAAGATCCATACCGTCTTTTAAACTATTAATTACCGAATCATTTGCTTGATTATCAGAAGTTCCTATTTTGTTAGATGATTCTACTCCACGTTCTAAGCTATCTACAACATTTAACATATTGCGAGCAAATTTTTCTATACTATATTTATGGGAATTTTCTAGCTCTAATCTAAAACGTCTACGTGCATTTTCTTCATCCGCCTTAGTTCTAAGCAATAAATCCCAATTTTCTGTAGCTTTACTTTCAGCTGTTAATAAATCTTTTTGTAAATCAGCAATTCTTTGATGCAATTGCTCTTCAGTTAAATTTTCTTCTAAATTTGCACTGATTTCATGACTATTATTTTCATAATTATCGTTATTACCGTTGCTCATACTTCTTTTTCCTAAAAATTTATAATAATTGACAAACATTATTGCCCAGCCAGTTAAATTGCATTGGTTTGGTCATTGGCATTATACTTATTACATGCTAACATTTTTAAATATCAATTAACTTTAATATTTATAATATGGGCAAATTTACTAATATCCATCTTTTTGTAAAAAAAATTCCACAGAATTTATTTACCAAACAAAATTTACAAAAAATTCAAATTGTAATTAAAAACATTATAAAAATTGCTAATCAATCTAAATATAAATTGAATTTTGACATAAGTTGCAGCCAATTTCTAGAACGAAAAATTAAATACCAAATAACTAAATATAAAACTCTACCTGATAAATCTGAGTTAAATTCAGATTTAATTATCATTATTGGTGGAGATGGCAGTATGTTAAAATCTATACGAGAAAATATAAATAATGATATTCCAATATTAGGCATTAACCAAGGTAGGCTTGGTTTCTTAACAGATTTAAATGTTGATAAATTAAGCATTAATTTAGATAGAATTTTACGAGGCAAGTATATTCAAGAAAAACGCAGTTTATTACAAGCAACTATAAAAAAAATCAAACATAACAAACCTACAAATATAAAATATCATGCAGTTAATGAAATAGCATTATATAACGACAAAATTCCAAAATTAATTGAATTTCAAATTTATATAAATGGTAAATTTGTTCTTCAACAACGAGCAGATGGATTAGTGATAGCCACCCCCACAGGATCTACTGCATATTCATTATCTGCAGGTGGACCAATTTTAGATCCTAAATTAAAAGTTATAACTTTAGTGCCTCTATACCCTCACACTTTAAGCTCTAGACCAATTGTAGTGAATGAAGATAGTATTATTGAATTGAAAATTATTAACCAAAATCCAAATATTGAATATGGATTAAATTTTGATGGACAAAAAAATATTGGATTAAATGTTGAAGATCAAATTATTATTGCTAAACATCCTAAAGAATTTACTTTGATTCATCCTACAGATTATAATTACTTTTCTATTTTAAGGGAAAAATTAGGTTGGAATAATTAAATATATATGATTATACCAATATTTATTTCAACACTAGAAATTGATAAACTATTAAAGTCTAGCCATAACAATTATCAACAATTTAATTTAAATCTTTTATTTTTAGAACATAAAAATTTTACTATTTCTGAAACTACCAAAAATGCTATATATAAATTTTTACTTGAATATCGAGATTCTAGCGAAACTTTAAAGTTATATATTAAAGAATTAGAAAGATTAATCTTATGGGGACAAATTAATAATAATAATTTAGATATATTAAAGATCACTAGAGAACATATAGTTAAATATCAACAATTTTTAGAAAATCCTCTTCCTAAAGATTTATGGTGCGGATCTAAAGTACCTAAATTATTAAACAACGGCATGGTCAATCAAAAATGGAAACCTTTTTATAAAAATTTATCCGGCGCTTCGATAAAAAAATCTTCTAAAATTGTTGATTCTTTCTTTAATTATTTAGTACAAATCAATCTTTTACCTGGTAACCCATTAGCAATTAATCGACGTAGAAATAAAACTAATGCTACTAGTAAAATTGTTGATCGCTATTTAGAATTAGATGAAATTAATTATGTATTAGAAGCATTATCTAAATATAAAGAACAATCTAAAGATAACTTACAAATCTTGCGAGCTAAATATATAATTTTATTACTATTTTATACAGGATTAAGAATTTCTGAAGCTGCTAAACATACTATGGGTAATTTTATTCTACGAGAAAATAATTGGTTTTTATCAATAATAGGCAAAGGTAAAAAATATCGAGAAATTCCAATTCCAGATGAACTATTGGATATACTTAGCGATTTTAGAAAAAATATTGGTTTATCTTATTTACCAGAATTTAAAGAAACAATCCCAATTATCCCTAATGTTGATTTAAAAAATCATCTAACCACCAGAAGAGTTGATCAAATTTTAAAATGGGCATTTAATATTGGAGCACAATATATTGAATTGCAACATCCGCACAAAGCATCTAAATTAAAATTAGCTTCAGCCCACTGGTTAAGGCACAGTTATGTTACTTATTTATTAAATTCTGGTGCTCCATTAAAAGTAGCCCAAGAAAATGCAGGACATAGCGACATTGGTACTACTATGCTATATCGGCATGTTAATCAAGTAGATCGACATAAAGCTACTAGAAATTTATCGCTTAAAGTAATTAATAACGACGATTAATTTTAAAGCAAAATTTCTGAGGTGTAACCATATTCTATAGTTTTTTGAAGCTCTTTAATTTCAGGAACTGTTAGTTCTGTAAATTTTGCTATATCTTCTATAGGCATATTTATTTTAAGCAGATTAATTGCTATATTTTTAGCTTTTTTAACCCCACCTCTACTTTCACCTTCTACTATACCTTCTGCTTTGCCTTCTGCTTTGCCTTCTGCTTTGCCTTCTGCTTTGCCTTCTGCTTTGGCCCCTTCAATGACAGACTTATTTGCTGATTGTTTCATATCAACTGAATCATAATTCATTAACTCTTCTATAGACCAAGCATAACGATTTAACTCTTCAAATGCCCGTTGAATAATACGATCCGCACCTACAATAGCAGGCAAATCTTGCTCTAAAGTATTTTGAGCATTTTTGAAAAAGTAAGCCCATTTTTCAGTTATGGTTGTAAGTTCAGATTTTTTCTTTTTAAATTTTGGTAATTCTAAAAAAGAAAATGAAAAATCTTTAAGATCATGTTCACCACTTTCTCGATCTAACATAGCATGATGACATAAATACGATTTCTTTTTTGGAAACAAGATAAAATCAGTTATGGCTAAAAAAGTAACTTGTTTTAAATCTGAATAATCAATCCCTTTATCTCGTTGTTCAATATAAGTTTTTGCAGCATAATATTGCGCTCTTTTAGTAAATCCTGGATCTTTATCTACTTGCATCTCCACTATAAATCGATCGCCCATAGTATTTTCACAAAGAACGTCGACTATACTCTCTCTTAGAGCTGCAATTGCTGGATCTTGGTTAGATTTTAAAAACGTTACTTCTATAACTGGGTTATCTTTAAAACTAAAAATGTCATTCAAAAAATGCATTAAAATATCTTTGTTTCTTTCGTTGCCAAAGATCCTCTTAAATGCCAAGTCGTTTTTTGGGCTTAAAAATTTTGATAACATAATAATAATTTTGCCAGAAGATTTTAATAATTACAAACTTATTCCCAAACAAATTTTACTCTATTTTGCACTGCAGTTAGTATATCATATGCTGAATTTTGGGTAAACTTAACTATTTTTTCTATAGGTAAATTATCTCCCCATAAAATAACATCATCACCTATTTTAGCATCTAAACAATTAGTTAAATCCACCACTGTCATATCCATAGAAATTCTACCTATAATTCTACATTTGTGGTTATTGATTAAAACTGGAGTACCATCTATAGCACTACGTGGATAACCATCTCCATAACCTATTCCAATAACTGCAACTTTTAAATCACAAGGACATATAAACCTACCTCCATAACCTACAGAAGATCCTTGAGGTAAATTTTTAATTGCAATAATTTTAGTTTTTAAAGTCATAACTGGTTTTAAATTTAAATCTTTAGCTGATTTATCTTTAATGGGAGATCCTCCGTATAATGCAATACCAGGTCTTACTACTTCATAATGTTGTTCCGGAAAATTAAAAATTGCTGCAGAATTGCATATACTGCTAATTATTTTATTATTATAATTTTTATGATTATTTAAATTTAATGATTTTATAAAATTTTTAAAATTATTAATTTGTTTTAGATTCAATGGATGATCAACATCATCCGCGCTAGCAAAGTGAGTCATGATCCCTACAGGCTTAACAACATAAGAATTTTCAGCTAATAAATTATATATTTCTCGACCTTCTTCTAAATTAAATCCTAATCTCCCCATACCGGTGTCTATTTTAATCCAAATATTAATTGGTTTTGCTAATAATTTATTATTAATAGCATCCATCAACCAATTTATTTGGTGCTTAATATGCAAAATTATTGGAAAATTATTTTCTAAAGCTATAGGCAATTCTTGTGCTTCGAAAATCCCTTCCATTAAAATAATTGGAATTGAAATTCCTACTTTGCGTAATTGTAATGCTTCATCAATTGAAGCAACTCCTAAAAAATTTATATGCTTTTCTAATTTTAACGCAACAGATCTTAATCCATGACCATAGGCATTAGCTTTAACCATTGCAATAATTTTAGCATTATTAGTTGTTTGTTTGATAATTTGTAAATTATGTAATAAATGGTTTGAAGATAAATATGCTACTGTACTTCTCATATTAATAACTATTAAAAACTAAAAAGTTTAAATGGATTATTTTTAGAAAAAAATGTACCTTCTGCTATAGATAAATTAACCATAAAACCATCTATATCTTCCCTTAAGATATTATTGTTTATTAAATATTGGATTTTTTCTAATACTAAATTTTCTAAATCATTAGATAATAAATGTTTAGTATTATCGTTTATATATCCTCCACTTAATTCTATTATTTTTTTCTTTTGTTGAGATTCAACCAAACTAGTAACTAAATCAATAGTTATGGATTTTGGAATTTTAGCAAATACATTTGCAGTCAAAGAATTTAAAATATCTTCTTTACTAAACCATTCAGAATTACGTGAATCTAACATAGCATCACTTAAAAATTTTAATTTATCTGAACCAATATGTAACAACAAATCCAAAGATATACTAGGTTTATATTGAAACAACTGATTAATACTTTCTATCAATTTATATGGTTGTAATTGTTCTTGATTAAGTGGTAATTTTAAATAATTAAAATGCTCAATTAATTTAGAAAAATTAATATTATGTAACTGTAATTTAGTAACTAATGGACCAAATTTATTATCCAAAACATTTAATTTAAAAAAACTTAAATTATTAGTTACTTTATCTGAAATTCTTTGTTCCATACTAAAATTGGCTAAACGTAATACCGTAATATCTTTAGAAATCAAATATAATTTATCTATTTCAGTTAAAAATTTAATCCTACGTTCTTTGGGCTGATTAAAATTTTTAAATTTAATATTAAATTTAAAATTATCTATATCTACAATATCTTCGTTTTCTTTATAAATTAACTTAGGAAATTTAAAATCTATATTTAAATTTTTATTATCATTATTAATCAAAATTGATACTTTATCAGCAACTAAATTTTTTTGGCTATTATCTAATGATAATAGATAATTTAGATCTATATCTTGAACTGTAGTTGTAGTTTTTCCCTTAAAATCTATATTAGTAATCAAATTAAAATTTTTAATAAATTTAGGTAATCCTATTAATATCTTAGTGTTAATGGTTGCTAATAATTTTTTATGTGGAGTATAAGATATTTCATTTTGTAAAGTTATAATTTGTGGAGATAAATTATTAGCATTAATAACTTTATTATGCTCAACTGAATTATTAAGATTATTAGGATTAATCCATAAAATATCCTGCGGTAATTCAATTTTAGACATTAATAAAGATTTAAAATATCCTGTCTGCATATGACTAGTAATTTTAATCCCTGGAATTAATACACGCATCCAATTAATTAAATTATTATATTTTTTTTTCGCGTACCAACTAACCAAATAAGGACTAATTAAGCACGTGATAATAAATAAGCAAAAAATTATTAATATTAGTTTTTTTAATTTATTTAATAATAAACCTTTAAACTTCATAATATATTTCTACTTTTCATATTTAATATTTATTTGCCAAATAGACTAACATTATATTAAAGTATAATACATTTAAATTTAATCTTTTAATTTTATACAACAAGTATTCATTTGACTTTCAAACACATTTAGATAGAATAATAAACTATGTTAACTACTATTGATTTTTTAGCTACCGCTAAGCAAGTTTTGCAAATAGAAGCTGAAGCTATTCTTAATTTGATTCCTAAGTTAGGCACTAATTTTAATCAAATTTGTGAATTAATTTTACAATGTACAGGTAAAATTATTGTAATTGGCATGGGAAAATCAGGGCATATAGCTAAAAAAATTGCAGCCACTATGGCTAGCACAGGCACCCCAGCATTTTTTATTCATCCCGCTGAAGCATCGCACGGGGATTTAGGAATGATTACCTCTAAAGATTTAGTTATTATATTTTCAAACTCTGGGGAAACTGATGAAATAATTACAATTATTCCGATTTTAAAAAGATTAGGTGTTAAAATAATTAGTATTACTAGCAATAAATCCTCTACTATAGCATCTCATTCAAATTTACATCTAGAATTACAAGTAAAAAAAGAAGCTTGCCCTTTAAATTTAGCCCCAACCAGTAGCACTACTTGTGCTCTTGCTTTGGGAGATGCATTAGCTATTAGTTTGTTACATTCTAAGAATTTTAATCAACATGATTTTGCTAAATACCATCCCAAAGGACGATTAGGTAAAAGATTACTTCTACAAATTTCAGATATTATGCACACTAAAGATAAAATACCTATTGCGTACGAAAATACTAGTTTATTAGAAGCAATCGTTGAAATGTCTAAAAAATGTTTTGGATTATTATTAATCAGTGATCAAAGATCTTTAAATAATGGAAATAAAAAAATTATTGGAGTATTAAGTGATGGTGATTTAAGAAGAATAATTGATCAACGTTTAAATATTCATGAAACCAAGTTAGTAGAAATTATGAATCGCAAATTTAAATGGATTGACCCAGGATCTTTAGCAGTAGAAGCTTTATCAATTATGGAAAATTATAGAATTTTTTCATTACCTGTGCTAAAAGATAATAATATTATCGGAATCTTGAACATGCATGACTTACTAAAAGCTGGCATATTATAAATGCAAAGATTATACAATACTTCAATAATATTATTAATTATTATATCAACAATATTATTAATCAAACAAACAAACATTAAGGATCCTTCTTTATTTTCACAAAATCAATCTCAAGAATATATGGAAGGTGTAAAATTATATAGCTATGATCCGAAAGGAATATTGAAAAATTTTATTACTAGTGATGATTGGAAATTTTCAGCAATAACTAATATTTCTGTAATTAAAAACCCAAAAGTGATTATTTATAAATGGCCAGAACATACATATAAAATTATTGCTAACTTGGGTAAAATATTACATCATAATAATTTAAGTTACGAGATTAAACTAATCCAATTATATTCTAATATTCATATTCAACAAAAATATTTAAATAATAATAGATCAGGATTTAATTTAAATACTTCTTATTTAGAATTTAATCCTAATAATGAAATAGCAACTACAGAAAAACCAGTTTCTATACACAAGCCTGGATTAATAATTAATGGAATTGGAATGCAAGCTGATTTAAAAAATCATCAATTAGAATTATATAATAATGTTAATTCTAAGTATATTAGTAATCAACAAGAATTAACTTATGAATAATAATAATTATAATAATATTATTACTCAAAATATTAGTAAATATTATAATAAACGTAAAATCGTGGATAATGTTTCTATTAATATTGATCAAGGAACAATTGTTGGGTTACTTGGACCTAATGGAGCTGGTAAAACTTCTTGTTTTTATATGATTTTAGGATTAATTAAGTGTGATTTTGGAAAAATTTATTTAAATCAACAAGAAATCACTTATTTACCTATTCATAAAAGAGCTAAATTAGGAATTGGTTATTTACCTCAAGAATCTTCTGTTTTTCGTAAATTAAGTGTTGAAGATAATATTTTAGCAGTATTACAAATAATTAATAATGATCACTCTAATTCAATTAAAGAACGTTTAAATAATCTTTTAGAAGAATTTAATTTAATTTACATTCGCAAAAAATTAGGTATAACCCTCTCTGGGGGAGAAAGACGTCGCTTAGAAATCGCTAGAACTATTGCAGCTAACCCTAAATTTATTTTATTAGATGAACCTTTCGCAGGAGTAGATCCAATATCTATAGCTGAAATAAAAAACATTTTACAAAAATTAATAAAACAAAAAATAGGGATATTAATTACTGATCATAATGTAAGAGATACTTTAAATATTTGTAATAAAGCATATGTAATGAATAATGGAAGTTTAATTGCTGAAGGTAATTTACAAACTATTATAAATAATCCTAAAGTTAAAGAAGTATATTTAGGCAAAGAATTTATAGTATAATATTTTAAAACTACATATCAGATAGGAGTTAGTAATTTATGGGAAATAATACAAATAATATTAAGATTTCAGGTCATCATGTTGAAGTAACAGAAGCTTTAGAAAATCATATTAAAAATATGATAAGTAAATTACAACATAAATTTGTTCATATAACACATGTTCATGTGATTTTAAAAATTGATAGCAGCATTCATCCACATTTACAACAAGCAGAAGCTGAAGTATCTTTAAGTAGTAAAAAAGAACCTATATTTGCCAAAGCAAGCAGTATAGATATGTATGAAGCTTTACATCAACTTAAAGACAAATTAGATCGACAAATAGTTAAACATAAAGAAATTTTAAAACCTCATGGAGATCATACTCACCACCACAACGATCATCTATACACTGACACTGACACTGACACTGATAATGGTAGTAATAAAAATTAAATATAAATATTTAATTTTATATTT
>CAIKKE010000106.1 GCA_903827925.1 uncultured Francisellaceae bacterium | reverse complement strand
TTAAATTATAATTTACAATTATTTATAAATTTTTAATTAACAACTTTTTAGATTAAACTTAAAATTTACTTTCATATAATTAATTTTTAATATAAACTATATTTTTAATTTTAAATTACAAAGGACAATTAAATGAACGCAAAAAAGACTACAAAAAAACCAGTACATGCTAAATCTAAAAAAGCTGCTATAAAAAAATCTTCTCTTAAAAAATCTCCTATAAAAAAAGCAGCACCTAAAAAGAAAAATAATGCGATTAAAAAAACAGTTGTAGCTAAAAAGAAGAGCGGTAGTAGAGCTAAGCCATCGATAAAAAAAACTAAAAAAGTAGCTTTCAAATCTAAAGCTAAGAATATATAAAACATAAAAACTCATTATTAAACAAAAATTAATAATGAGTTTTTTCAAGCTTTTAAAATAATATAATTATTAGTTAAAAATTAATTGATTAATTGAGAATAAATTTTAGGATTTGCTGCAATTATTGAACTGTTATTAATTGAACTATTAGATAATAAAGACAATAGATCTATATCATTTACATACCCACCAGATTCTTTAACTAATAATATCCCAGCTGCAATTTTTAAAGGATTAACATCTTGTTCATAATAACCATCTAATCTACCTGCAGCTACAAAAGCTAAATGTAGCGCCTCTGATCCTAAATCACGATTAACAAGATTAATCTGATCTTTTTGCGCTTTATCTGTATTTTTATTAAAATTAGGCTCTATGGCAGCTATTAATGGATCAAAAGATTTTTTATTCATTGCAACTCTAATTTTTCTATTATTTAGTTTAGCCCCATTACCTTTGGTGGCTACAAATAATTCATCAAGAATTGGATTATAAATTAATCCATGCTCTAGAAAATTATCATTTAAAATCGCAATAGATATTGCAAAAAATGGGATCCCATAAATAAAATTTAATCTACCATTTAGTGAATCGATCATCCAAGTAATTTCTGAACCATTAATTTCTTTAATATTAGTGGTATAAATATTATGCTTTGGATAAGCACGTAAAATATTATTTATTATTGTATTTTCTGCAGATTTTACAATTTTATCAATTAAATCTGAACTTTTACCTAAATCTTTATACTCATTACCTAAATTCGAGTGTAATATAGAATCAATTAATACTTTAGCAGCACTTCTAGCAGCTTTAACTGCAATGTTTAAATGGGGATGCATATAAAAAACTTACCTTTTTAAAAAATCTTGCCTACTTAACCCCACCCATACTGCAAAAGTTCCTGCAAGACAAATTGAAGCATAAGTACCAATTACAATACCAACAGTTAAGGCAAATGAAAACCCAAATAAGCTTTGCCCACCAACAAATAATAAACTTAATACTACTAATAAAGTTAAAAAAGAAGTCATAGTAGTTCTGGATAAAGTTTGATTTATAGAAATATTAACAATCTCTTGAATGGATTGCGTATGATATTTACGTAAATTTTCTCTAACTCGATCAAAAATAACAATAGTATCATTTAATGAATACCCTATAACTGCTAATATGGCAGCTAAAGTTGCTAAATCAAATTCATAACGCATAATGGAAAAACAACCTAATACAATAATTGCATTATGACATAAAGTAACTGCTGCACTCACTGCTAATCTAAATTCAAACCGCATCGCAATGTACAACATGGTGACTAAAATTGCAATGATAACTGCAATCCCTCCTTGCTCTAATAATTTTTCTCCAACTTCAGAACCAACATATTCTATTCTACGTAAACTAACCTGATCTTCATCGGTAGTTAAAGCGGCTATAACTTGTTCGGCAATTTTAGATTCTTGTGTAGTATCAAATTTTTTTAACACTTTATCATTTGCTAATCTAATTAGAAAATCTTTAGTTGAACCATAATATTGTACTCTAGGATTAGTAAATTTAGCTTGTTCTAATTTTATAATTATTTGATTAATATTTATCGGTTTTTCAAATCTCACTTCTAATTGAGTGCCTCCAACAAATTCTAAACTAAGATTTAAACCTTGAAAAAATAAACTACTTACTGCTAATAAACAAACAATAATCGAAAAACTCCAAATAATTTTTCTTGCCTGAATAAAATTTATAACTTTTTTTAATTGTTTAGATCTTTTAAATAATTCCATATATAACTAAATACCAATCCAAACTTTCTTTAAATGCAATTTACTTTCATATAACAAACTAACTATTGCCTTGGTGCCAATAATTGCAGTAAATAAAGAAGTTAATATACCTATGGATAAAACTACCGCAAAACCTTTTACTGGACCTGAACCGACAAAAAATAAAATAACACCTACTATTAAAGTAGTTAAATTTGAATCTACAATAGTGGCTAGTGCATATTCGAATCCTCGATGAATACTTAATAATGCTGAAGCACCTGTATTTAATTCTTCCCTAATCCTTTCAAAAATCAATACATTAGCGTCCACAGCCATACCTAGAGTCAGAACAATCCCAGCTATTCCTGGTAACGTTAAAGTTGCTTCAATAATAGACATACCAGCCATTAATAAAATTAAATTTAATAATAAAGTTAAATTAGCGATTAAGCCAAATAAACTATAATATCCTGTCATTACAATTAAAACTAAAGTTAAACCTAAACATACTGAAATTATCCCCATTTTAATATTTTCTTGCCCTAAACTAGGACCAATAATCCGCTCTTCAACTACAGATACTTGAGCTGGCATCGCTCCTGATCTTAATAATAATGCTAAATCTCGAGACTCTGCTAAATTTAAACCTGTGATTTGAAAATTATCCCCTAATTCACTTTGAATAGTCGCAACACTGATAACAGTTTCTTCCACTATAAATGATTTAAATAAATTTTTATTAGGTTTATCTATAGCTTTATTTTCTCGATAAATAATCGCCATCGATTTACCAATATTTTCAGCAGTGAATTTTTTAAAATTATTTAATTTATGATTATTAACCAAACGTAAAGCAACCATTGGTTTTCCCTCTTTAGGATCAACCCCTGAATTAGCCCAAATAATAGAATCTCCAGTTAAAACCACCTTTTTTTTAACTAAAATTTTTCTACCATCACGATATTTTAAAGATCTATTTAAAGGACCAGGGATCCCTGTATCATCTAACATTACAAAGTGTAACGTTGCAGTTTTTCCTAAAATGTCTTTGGCTCTAGCTGTATCTTGCACTCCAGGTAATTCAACCACTATGTTATTACTTCCATGTCTTTGGACTACCGCCTCTGAAACTCCAAGTTCATTTACCCGATTACGAATAGTTCCAATTGTTCGTTCCATGATTGAATTTTTAAGATCTGAAACTTGATTGTTAATATTTAATTTATGGTTCTGTAATTCTTGATTCTGATGTTCATGATTATCAGCATTAATAACTGAAGCAATATCAACTTCAATTAAAAATCTAACCCCACCACGTAAATCTAAGCCTAATTTCATAGGTTTTGCCCCTAAAAAACTTAACCAAGAAGGCACTAATGTAGCTAAATTTAAAGTAACATTATATTTTTCTCCCAACCAATCTTCTAATAACTCTTTTGCAAGCAATTCAGATTTTGGATCAAAAAAATGAATAATAATATTATCATTCTTTATCTTTATAGCTTTAAATTTAATTTGATTAACCTTAAGCTTATGATTAATTTCTTTTACTAATAAATCTGTATTAAATTCTACATTTGGTTTTTCTAAATTTTCTAAGTAATTATTATTAGCAATAGATTGTTTAAGAGAAATTTGCACACTAGGATCTTCTCCATAAAAATTGGGTATGGCATAAATAAAACTAAAAATTGTAACTATTAATAATAATATATATTGCCAAATTGGAAATTTAGCACTCATAAAGATTTAAGTGTGCCTTTAGGTAAAATTTGAGCTATAGCTTGCTTTTGTATAGTAACTGCAACATTATCTGCTATTAATAAGACTATAAAATTATCCACAACTTTATTTATTTTCCCTAATAATCCACCAACTGTAATTACTTCATCTCCATCATTTAAACTGGCAATTAAATCTTGATGTTCTTTAGCTTTTTTATTTTGTGGCCTTAGTAACAAAAAATACATACATCCAAATAAAATAACTACCATAATAATTTGTCCAATTGGACTTTGATTGGTGGTTATAACTTCTTTAGAAGAACTTGCAAATACCAAGTTAGTAAAAATCACAAACGTGATTAATGTTGTAGATAAAATATTCAAAAAAAACTTGATTTTATTTAACATTAATTTTACTCCTATTATAATTATTAAAGATAATTAAATAAATATTATAAATTATAAACATAAAGTGTTGCTAATTCATGGCTTTTTCTATTTCAGTTAAGCTTGCTTGAAAAGATGCTCGATCAAAAATTTTATTTTTATAATTTATAATAGCTTTAGCTGTATTTTGAGGTAACTCTATTTCCATTTTTGGTAAACGCCATAATAACGGTGCAATCCAGCAATCAATTAATGAAAACTCTTCGCTTAAAAAATAAGGATTTTCAGCAAAAATTGGGGTAACACTTAATAAACTATCTAATAAATCTTGCCGTAATTTTATTTTTAATTCTTCCAAAACATTTTGATCTAAAATCTTATTCATTAAAGTATACCAATCTTTATTAATTCTATAAATCATTAGCCTACTTCGCGACTTTAATACTGGGTACACTGGCAATAATGGAGGATGAGGAAACCTTTCATCAATATACTCAGTAATGATTTCAGCTTTATATAACACTAAATCTCTATCAACCAATATTGGAACCATACCATAAGGATTGTATTCAGCGATTTCTTCTTTAGCTTTAATCGAACTATCTACATCTACAATATCAAAAGTAACCCCTTTCTCTTCTAAAACAATTCTTACTTGATGACTATAAGGATCTTTAGCGCCTGAATATAAACTTATAACTGAACGCTTATTAGTAATTGCCATATTTATGACTTCTCCTGACTTTTAAGAAAAAGAGATTAAAAATAACGAATTTTTAATTTCATTTAAATATATAAAGAAAATTGCAAAATGAAAAATAAATTAACGCTTAGAGTATTGTTCCTTTTTCCTTGCTTTACGTAATCCATATTTTTTACGCTCTACTTTTCTTTTATCCCTAGTAACGCACCCAGCCAACCTTAAGGGTTTCTTGAGTTCTTCATCATATTTAATTAAAGATCTAGCAATTGCCAATTTGATTGCATCTGCTTGTCCACTATTTCCTCCGCCAGAAACCGTAATTTTGAAATCAAAATTATTCTCCATATTAACTACATTCAATGGTTGCATAACCACCATTCGAAAAGTTTCCCTTGGAAAATAACTTTCTAAATTTCTGTCATTATTAATTTTAAAAACCCCAGTTCCTTTAAACATAAATACCCTAGCTACGGCTTGTTTATCGCTCCCTATGCTATGATAATATAATTTTGCATTCATAATTATGCCCCTTATAATTGTATAGGTTGTTGTGCTGCATGAGGATGAGCAGAATCTTGATAAACTTTAAGTTTTTTAAGCATATTTCTACCCCTAACATTTTTAGGCAACATACCTTTTATTGTAATTTTTAAAAGTTTTTCAGACGATTTTTTTATCAATTTATCGAAAGTAGTTTCTTTAAGATTTCCAGGCTTGCCTGAATGAGTATAATAATTTTTATCTGTAGTTTTATTTCCAGTTACTTTAATTTTTCCAGCATTAATCACGATAACATAATCACCAACATCCGCATAAGGAGCATAAATAGGCTTATGTTTACCAAGTAATACCTTAGCTATTTTAGAAGCTGTTCTACCTAGAACTAAATCTTTAGCGTCTACTATATACCAATCAGGAGAATTAGTATCTTTCAACTTAACACTATACGTTTTCATTAATTTAGTAACTCCAAATTTTAAACAAAATCAAAAAAATTATAATATAACCAAACTATATTATAAAATAGATAGATTAATAGGCTATAAAACGCTATCATACTACAAAAATAGTAACTTAAAAGCAAGTTTTTTATATTAAAGTTTTTACTTAATCAAAAGTAAACTTAATTTTTAATATATCACAATTATATTGTTAACAAACTTATTTTAATCTATACTTAATCAATAAAATTAACA
>CAIKKE010000105.1 GCA_903827925.1 uncultured Francisellaceae bacterium | reverse complement strand
TAAATCTTTTAATGAAACTACCGCCTCCCTTTCTTGGTTTTTATCGACCACCCAATCTAATAACAAATCTGCAGTTTTTCTCTCCCAATCATCTTTAGAGTTTTGAGGAATTTTATTTACATAATCATGCATAATAGGATGTGAACTTAATGGACTACAATTATAACTTTGACTCAAATTTACCTGGTACTTTTTAATCCCATGTTGGATTAGATCAGAAAGTGCCGCTTGAGGGTTTTTTAGATTAAATCCCCAAATTATTTTAGTTCCAAATGCTTTAGCATAATTTTGTAAGCTATTTACTTGCTCCGCTGAAATTCTAATATTTATATCTAAGATCCAAATTTGTTTAGATCTAAAATTAGCTTGACCATTACGATTTTCTTTTATTTTATTCAACCGATTTTCACAGCTTTTAAAAAATCCATAAATAGTTTGCACTCTTTTGATCCCAAGTGATTGCTTCATTAAATCAACACTCTTTGCAACTTGAGTTAGCCCTATTGGATAAAATCCATATTTATACGATAATTTAACAAAACAGTTTAAACCATCTACATATTGTGGCACAAAACTTTTTATAAGTACTTGTTGATCTCGATTTATAAGTAAAAACTTTAACAAATTTTTATGTTCTTTGGGTTGATTGAACGTTAAATAATTAGCGCCTAAACTATTAGTCATTGGAAACAACTTATTTTTAGTTTGCCTAACATTGAGTCCATTTAATATGGATAAATCGCGCGCTTGTTGGGTGGTACAAAGATTATTTTTAAGGGTTAATAAATCCCCTAGTTTAAACTTTTTAGCAATAATATCTTCTATTAAATTATGTGAGCCGCTATCAATAATAAAACCACTAGATTTTTTAATTAATTCTTTAACGGTAAATACCGATTGCCAATTACTAAGTTCATGCATCGCTTTAGTAACTGCAATATTGACAAGATTATAAGGATTGGGTATCACAACAGGATCTCTTGCTTTGGCTTGATTGCAATAATCAAGTAACCAATCTATAGTTAATCCACACTTTTGTAGCTCAACTGTCCATATTGATTCTATATGTTCGATTGAAACCTCAGTTTTTTGACGTCTAGTTGCAAAATTAGCAATTTGTGCAGCTTTCCCACCAGTTAAATTTAGATCTTTTAGTGCTTGATTAATTTGCTCTCGTCGTTTTGAAAATTGTTGAATTAAATTATCCGGTATACCTTTTAACTCAAAAAAACCTTTATGTGATGTTTGCACAATTTCAAATCCAGCTTTCATTAAAAGTTGCGCTAATTTTCCTCGATAAATAACCCCTAATAATATTTTATCCAGATATACTTGATCAAAATATAAAGTTCGCCACTTAAGATCAGATCTTAAAGTTGCATTCATAACCACACAGTGAGTATGTAAATTAGGATCTAGTTCCCTTGAATCAGTATGCTCAAATTTAGCAACTAATAAATTAGAGGTTTTTTCAATACTAATCTCACCATTAGTGTTAATCCTAGTTGCTGCATAATTTTTTTCTATATAATTAAGAACTTCATCAACGGCCATTCGATGTGCATTTAATACTTGCTCATCTTTAGCTATAACTCCTAAAATAGAAACTGATTTGGGGGCTGAGAAAGTTAGATCATAACCAGGTCGACGTTTTTTAGTAGTTTGCTTCATAGTAATGTTTGATGATAATTTACCTTGTAATTTATGAGTGAAATCTTCTAAATTAGCATTTTCTGTTAAATTTAAGAGCTCTTTACCTTTCCCAAACCAAACTCCTAGTAAAAGATCATTTTCTTTAGCATAGTAATTGTCTTCAATATAATACTTTGAGGCCTTAGTAGTTTGCTTTAAAGTATAGATACTCAACATACACTAAAAATCCTTCTTAAAATCGATGAGCTCTTTAGTTATAGCTTTTTCAACAGAGATTTCTTTAGAGTTTGGGGTTAATAGAGCATCTTTGGGGATTCCTTGAGGTTTATTTTCTAATGATAGATCTAAAATCTTACGCGGCACTAATCGAACAGCAATCGATTTTCTCTCTACTGGCTCTACCTTAATTTTAGTAACTGGCGTATTTTCTGGTAAAATTAAAAATGCTTCTCGCTCTTTTAAATTTAAAAATTCAGCATCTAAAATCAACGGCTCTTTAACTCTTGCTGAATTAATCGATACCCCATCTCTTACATCATTAGCTCCATACGAAAATCCCTCTTGTTGTTCAATAATTTCTCGTTGACCGGTTAATTTAGACATCCAGGCAGCAGTAGTTGGACACTTAGCGCGAAAACAAAAATTAGTATTATACATCCCAAACATAGCGTCCGTAGCATTTAGACCATAAATATTTCTTAATTGATGTAGATCTTGAAAAGCAGTTACCACACAAACCCCATATTTGCGTCCTTGAGATAGCACTAATTCTAAACTATTTAAGCGATTAAGAGAGGCTAATTCATCAATAACTAACCAAATACGCCTTTCAAATGATGGCTCTAATGACAACATAAAACTTCCGGCTAAGTCTAACCACAATGAAATTAATGGCCTTACTGCATCTAATTTGTTAGCACTACTTGCAATAAACATCCAACTATCTTCAGATTGACTATTGATCCAACGTTTTATAGAAAATAGTGCTTGTTTACCTTCAGGTTTTAAATATAATAATGATTTACAATAAGATGCTAATACTGATTTAATCGACAAGGTCATTTTTTCAACTTCTTTAGCAATTAATGGTTCGCTAACTGTACCTTTAAGGATCGCAATTAAAAGATCAGAATCGGCGCTAAACATGAGTCTCAGTAACTCTTTAGTAGACTTGGTTTTTTGCATCGATAATTTATAAGCAAGATTGGCAAAAATAGTTCTAGCTGCATTAACCCAAAATGGATCCTGACCACTTCGATGTTCTGGCATTAAAGAATTAGCGATGGCTTCAAAATCAGCTAAATCTTCACCTTCTTGCCAAATATTCCAAACTGGACATCTCTCATCTAATGGATTTAAAATAATGTCTTGCCCTTTACGATAATAATGGCTTATAAAAGTCCCAGAATCATCATATAAAATAGCACGATTACCCCGATTTCTTATTTGATCTAAAATCTCCATCATGCATACAGATTTTCCTGAACCAGTAGTGCCTGTAATTAAAATATGCTTAGTTTCAGAGTCTTTAATTAATGGCACTTCTCCTACTTCTAGATCGGACAATTGATCCTGTTTTTTTAGAAATTTTTTTAATTCTTTAGCTTCTAAAAATAAGGAGCCTCTAATGGGTTTATTGAGTTTTTGTAACCTACCTCTTTTATGTAAATAAAAAATTACTATAACCATAAATATAGTAACTATTTTGCAACTAATAACTAAAATCCCAAAAAATGTTTCCCATAAATTTGTTAGTTGTTTATGCAAATAAGGATTATTTATAAATTGAGTTGCTGTAATTGTTGTTAATTTTTGATCTAAATCTTGAATATTAAGTAAAGCATCTTTTCCAATTAAATTATACTTGATCCAACCAATATAGTAATAGATCAATAAATACCATTGATAGCTAATGGTTTTATTATATAAATAAAAAC
>CAIKKE010000104.1 GCA_903827925.1 uncultured Francisellaceae bacterium | reverse complement strand
TTAATATATTAATTATTATTTTTCAATAATTAACTGATTTTTATAAGTTTCTGATTTATCATTAATTTTTATTGGTCTTTGCCATTCAATACTATATTGTATTTTTTTATTTAAAGTAAGTAGATCCGCCGGAGCATCTTTTAATAGGGTAGTACCGGCTGCAACTGTTGCTGATTTTTCAATAACAATTGGAGCAATCAACTGACAGCCTGCGCCTATCGAAACGTTATCCTCAATAACCGTTATATGCTTATTAAGCCCATCATAATTACAAGTAATAACTCCGGCACCAACGTTAACTTTTTGCCCAATATTTCCATTACCAATATAGCTAAGATGATTTACTTTGCTATACATCCCAACTACGCTACTTTTAATTTCGACAAAATTACCGATTTTGGCATAACTTTTTATGTGAGAATTAGGCCTTATTCTAGCAAAAGGACCTATTTTAGCTTGTTGTTCAATAATCGCGCCATCTATCACGCTATTTGGCTCTATAATAACTCCCGCACCAATTGTCGAATCTTTTATATAACAATTAGCTCCAATTTTAGCACCAGATTCAATAATTACTTTACCAACTAATATTACATTGATATCAATTTCTACATCTGAATCAATTTGTACTTCTCCCCTAATATCTAATCTATTAGGATCGATAACCGTAACTCCTTGTTCTATCAATTTATTAGCTTGCTGAATATTATAATTACGCTCTAAATCAATTAATTGTTTTCGAGTATTAATACTAAAACTTTCCAAATAATTTAATGGATTTGTAGAATATACTTCAAATTTACTTGCTTCTACAAAACTAAATATTTCTGTTAAATAATATTCTTTTTGGTTATTATGGTTGTTTAATCTAGGTAAATTAATATTTAAAAATTTCCTAGGGAATAAATATACCCCCACATTAACTTCTTTAATCTTTTTCTCTACATCATTAGCTTCCACTTCTTCTACAATCTTCAAAAATTTCTGTTCTGCATTTCTAACAATTCTTCCCAACCCATAAGGCTGATTCACATTAGCCGTTAAGATCCCTATGGTATTCGGAGGAGAGGTATTTTTAATTAATGCATCTAAACTTAACATTGAAATCAACGGTAAATCACCAGATAAAATTAAAACTTTTTGTATTTTAGGATTAAGATATTGCAAACCAGTAACAACCGCATCGGCAGTCCCTAAGGGAAACGGTTGATTAGCCCATACTATTCTTGGATCATTCTGTGATTCAGCATTTTCATAAGCAATCTTTAGTTGCTCTAAAGACAAACCTGCTACAATTACAATTTCTTTAAGATCAAGAATTTTTAAAGTTTCTTTAATAATTCTTAATAAAATAGGCGCCCCTGCAAAATTATGCAATACTTTAGGTAACTTCGATTGCATTCTTTTACCATCACCAGCAGCTAAAATTATAGCTCCATAACTCATAATAATACCCAATTAAATATAAACACTAATAATATAACATTTAATATAACATTTAATATAACATTAAAAGCAAAAACAGCTTATCTATGCTTAAATTTTATTTTTGAGCATAACTAAGTTATTTAGTGTTATAATTTAATTTTTATGCAGCCCCTCTTTTAGTAGAAGATTGCGGTATAGAATTGGAAGATGTAGCAATATCTTTTACCGATGATGATGATTCTTCAAACCTGCTCCTTAAAAAACTTACAGCTGCCACAGGAGATCTATCAATTTTATTCTCTTTATTATCTTGTTTTGTATCTGCTTTTGTATCTGCTTTGTTACCTTGTTTTGTATCTGCTTTTGTATCTGCTTTTGTAGTATCTACACCACCTGTACTTAATAATAAGTTTAAATCTTTTTCTAAAAAATCTTGTAATTTTGTATAGATACCTGAACTATTGTTAAAAGCGCTACATATATCTTTTAGCTCTTCCTGTAACAATTTAAACGATTGTAAATAATCATTACTATCATGAATTTCTACTGCCAAAAACGATCGACAAGTATACCATACCTTATCAGATAAAGACCAGATTGATGTTGCTTTATCCCTCATACTAGTTAGCATACCGTAATATGATTTTGTTTTGTCATTAGTATTTGCTTGGCAAGCATACATTAATTCATGTACGGTTGTTATTACCAATTCTAATAGCTTATAATTATTATCAACTTTTGCATCTACTTTTGGTTGATTAATATATGTAAATTTAATACTTTCACCAATCACCATATTTTTAACATAGTACATACCATAAAGTAGTTCAAAATTGTCATTTTCTGGTTTTGATAATTCATATGCTAATGTATGTGCCAAAAATTGACCATAATAATATTTCATTGCATATCTTTGATCGGCAAGCAATCCACCATCCTTGCCATTTTTTAATTTGTTACTTAAAATTGTAGATAATAAATTTTGTTCATTGAATAATTGAACATAATCTTCAGTAAGAGCTAAATCTATCCATTCTGAATCATCATTATTACTTGTATTTTCATCAATTATTTTTTCATCTGGACACATAATAATAGGATAGTTGTTTTAAATTAAATTTTCTCTACCACAACCAAACTACGGATCCCTTGAATATTTGGCACTTTAAAAAATTTGACATTGTTGATCCTACACCCTTTTACAATTTCTTCTCCAATTGTAAATTCTTTAGGATCAGATTTCATCGCAACTATTTTACTGTTGTTTTCTTTAAGTAATCTATGTGTTAATTTTACAAAAGTTTTTAAATCACTAAATGCTCTAGATATTATTAGATTAAAATTGTTTAATGGAAAATATTTTTCCACCCTAACTAATTCAACTTTAATGTTTTTTAATTGCAATTCATGAATAACATGCGTTAAAAAAACCGTTCTTTTGGCTCTAGAATCTAATAAAGTGATCTTATCGGCAACATTTAAGATTGCCAAAGGGATCCCCGGCAAACCAGCACCACTACCTACATCTAAAATGTGTTTATTATAACAATCAATATGAACTGCTACACTTAAACTATCTAATATATGATAAGCTAACATTTTATCAAAGTCTGCATTAGCACATAAATTATAAACTTTATTCCATTTTCTTAAAATTTCTAAATAAGTTAATAATTTCTGGGCTTGCAGAGGATCTAAAATCAGTCCTAATTGATAGGCCAATTTAATTAAAATATCTTTGTTTCTTTCGTTGCCAAAGCTCCTCTTAAATGCCAAATCGTTTTTTGGGCTCAAAATTTTTGATAACATAATAATAATTTTAACAACAGATTTTATTAATTACAAGGCACATGTCGCAGCATAATTTAGATTTTTATTACTAGTAAAATTATTATTATACTTATGCTAACAAATAAAGTATTCTGAAATTAACTTATAATGTGGGATTTATTATTAAATTTAATTATATTTACCATAAGAACGATATCCTGGAATTTTACCAGATAAATAATTGTCTTCTAAATCACCTAATTCAGTAAAACCTTTAAATACTATTTGAGCTAAAAATTTATTATTATATTTAGAATGACCTGAATTTTCAGTAGTTAAAAGACTTCTTGCCATAGCAAAACGTACAATAGTACAACAACCATTAAACTCTAAACCAGCTAAGCTATAGAAAAATCTTTTACGATTTAAATCATAATCTATCTTACCTAGTAAGCTTAACCGATCATTAATTGCCCAAATGCTCGAAGCTTGCCATTGATGTTCAGGTACTTCTTTATATCTACTATACTGATAGCTTAAATTAATAATTTTATCTTCAGCTAATAAATGCTTGCTAGTTATAGTAGTATTTCTAAATTTATTCAATTTATCCATAACTAAATCAGTTGCTAGCGACCATTTAGAAGATAAATTATAATTTAACAACATTGCAATCGGCGACCATTTACTAGTAACTAAATTTTCTTGCAAATAGGGAGTTAATTTTTTAAAAGATCTAGCTCTAGCAATGGCAAAAGAAGCTTTTTCTTCTCCTCCAAATTTACGTAAGCTGGTTTTTAATCCAAAAGTTACTTGATTTGCATCTGCTAATCTATCTAATCCAGTATAACGATTATCTCTAAACAATTGATGATAGCTATACTCTATAAATTGACTATCAAAATTTGGATAATGATCCTGTTTTCGTTTAGGAACATATAAGTAATATATTCTAGGTTCTAAAGTTTGTTGCCAATTATTATCAATATCCCGATATAAATAAACTCCATTATTTATATCAAAAATTGGAATTATTCTAGAAGTGTTGCCTGCCTTATTAGCTCTTAAATCAAGGTTGCTTAATTTTAAATCATGATAATTTAATATATCTAATTGCAATCTAGGTTTAATATATCCATAAGAATTAAACTTGGAATATTCTAAGCTTGGACGAAAATTAATCCTTTTACCTGTAGTTTTAGGATCTATATTTGCAAAATGTCTTAATTGAAAATTAGTATAATTAACATTAAATTTAAAATAGGTTGAAGGTGTAACGTTAATTGGATAATGCGACCAATTAATTTCTGGTATTTTTTTATATTGCTCTTCAATTGTAGCTGCAATAAAAGGATATAAAGTCTGGTATTGAGAAAACTTTATATTTAATGCCCCGTATTGATTAGAATTTTCTAAATTTATTGCTTGTTCAAGGTGCAAGGAGGAACTATGTAATAATTCTTCTAAATAAGCACCTGCACCGTAAAAATTATTAATTTTATTATGATTTTTAGTAACCTTAAACAAAGAATTGATCCCAACTTGGCCTAAATCTTTACCAAAATCCCTTAAATAATGATCATCACTAACTCTATTATAATTAATATAAATCTTTCCTAAAGAATCAAGATCACTAATATTATGATAAGCTAACCCATATCTAAAATCATTTTTAGGATTAAATAATTTAATATACCGTAAATCATTTTCAGGAATAGATCCTCGATTATTAATTTTTTGCTTAATATAATTTTTATATTCTCGATCTTTAAATAAAAAGTTAAACCTTATTACCCCCAAAGATTTATTGGTTAAATATCTAAATTGATTATTAAATTTTACACCTCTTTTACTCATGTAAATTGGAGAAAAAGTATAATCATAATTCGGAGCAATGTTCCAATACCAAGGTATTCCTAAAGTAAAACCATCATTAGAATTACTACTAATAATAGGCAATAAAAATCCAGTTTGACGCCTTTTATCTAGAGGAAAATTAACATATGGCCAATAAAATATTGGAGTGTCTTTAATGTACATCTTGGCATGCCAAGATTCCCCTCTACCAGTATGTTTATTTAACTTTACTTGTTTAGCAGATAATTTCCATATTTGATCGTTAGGAGCACAAGTAGAATAAGTTGCATTTGGCATATTAATTATTTGATCTTGCAATACTTCTAAATGTTCCGCATTACCTGTTGCATGATGGTCATAAATTCTATAGTTAGCTTTGTACATAATTTTACGATTATCTTTTAAAAATAATTTACCTCGATTACCTAACAATCTCATCCCTGGCTCAGTTAATTTTACCTTGCCTACAGCGGTAAACGACTCTACTTGACCTGCAGAATTTTGCATAACAGTTACATGATCTGCGGTTAATTTTTGATTATTTTTAGCAACAACTACATTACCATCGAATGTAGATGTGCCCTTAGAAATTAATTTGGTTTTATTAGAATTAATAACTAAAGTATTTGGCGCAAGATATTTGGTGATTTCTAAAGGATATTTAGGTTCTAAATAACAACCACTACACAATCTAACAGACTTATTAGAATGCCATTGAAGGTATTGCCAGTCTGTATTATCTACTGGGTAAATTAAATTATGATTATTATTGTTGTTGTAGCCGTTGTCGTTATTATTGTTATTGTTAGTGTTAGTAGCAATTAAATTATTATTAAACATTGTTAATAAAATTAATATAGTAATAATATTAACTTTTGAGATATTTATCAAATTAACCAACACTAATGGATTGGATTTTAAAAAATTACGTATATTAATCATTTCACCAGTCACAGGCTATATATTTCTTATAAAAATATAATTTTAAATCTATAATTAAATTAGTTAATAAAATTAGTTTATATGCTTGAATAAGTTAAAATAATAGCATTTAAAATTTAGAACTTAAAGCCTTTAGGGGTACGTCTTATGGGATCAATTATAGGAGATAATGACTCTCCTTAATCATCAATAAAAGTAGCTGGATCAACATTAAAACGTTTTGCCAAGAGTTTAATTTGCCTTAAATTTAACTCTCTTTTACCATTTAATATCTCGGAAACAATACCCTGACTACCAATTTCTGGTAAATCATTCTGATGAAGATTATGAGTTTCCATAAGAAATTTTAAAACATCAATACCAGTTGCTGTGTTTTTGGTTTTATAATGTTTGTTATCATATTCTTCAATAAAATGACCGATTGTATCTATTAATCCTATCAACTTGTGATTTTCGTTTTCACCAACAATATCTAATAACTTATCTAATTGATTAATAAGATTTTCGTACTGTTGTTTATTTTTTGGATAACATACTATTGGGCTAATATAATCCCAATGTTTGATCGCTTGTGATAATTGTTTATTCATAGCAATTTTCCTTTTGTTTCCACTTGTTTTTATCATATTCTTTATGAGTTAAAATATATCTAATAAAAACTTTACTCCAGTTAAAGTGAATAGTTGTAATAATTCTAAGTTTGTTTCCAGCAACATTAAAAATATAAAAGTTATCTACTTTATCTACGCTATTAAAAGTTCGTTTTAATTCTGTAAAACTTTTAAATTGATTTTTTTCTATTAATTTAAGCCAAGCGTCTAAAGCACTTATTAAATTTTTATGTTTTTCTTTTGCTTCCCGTATTCTTTTGGGAGTAATCAAATGCATAAGTTACCTTAAATAATTTTAATTATATATCTCAAAACGAGATAATACAAGAAAAAACAACAACCAAATGGATTGGATTTTAAAAAATTACGTATATTAATCATTTCACCAGTCACGGGCTTATATATTTTTTTATAAAAAATCTAATTTTAAATTTATAACCCATATTTCGTACCATAATTTAGATTTGAATCCTTCCACCAGACAGACTAAAGCCCGTCATCCCACTGCCATTAAGTTAAGGAATTAGAAACCCTAGGTTCAACGAAAAATAATAACTTGCAATTAATTTTCGTCGAACCCAGGGTTTCTAATTCCTTTATTAATTAACAAAAATCTAAATTATGGTACGAAATATATACCTTATAACTTAAAGTTTTTAGAATTTAGTTTTTAGGTTTTTTGGAAGTCATTACAAGAGGTAATTCACCTGTTACTCTTTTATTTGGTTCAGCCCAACTTTTAGGATTTATAAATGTGGATGCTAAGGGGGGAAGGGGTAATGATTCAGGAAGCCTTGCTTTTGGAAGTTTTTGTTTATGTAGTTTATCATTTTTTACAGGAGGTAATTTATCATGTCTTGGTCTTTCTTTTCCTTTTTTAGCCCAATCTAGACGATCTAATATAGGTGGCAAGCTGGATGCTGCGATTAATCTTGAGTGAACCTGCTCTTTTTGTGCTTTTTGAAAAAATTCAGGATTTACCCCATGATCTATTAATAATTTTTCAAGCACTTCGTTTGGAGTTTCTTGATATTTCTTCAACATGTTTTCAACCATTTCTAGCAAATTCATATTTAATGGAACTAATTTTGTTTTTAAGTTCAAATATAATTGACCATCATTACTTCTTTGCTCAGAAATTGAACGACGGGATTCCACACCAGTTACTGAATCAATAAATCTTTTAAAAATTTCTTCTCTGTCTAATTCAGTAAATTTGTTTCCTTTTTTTATAAACACTTGATTAGGTAGTAAGAATCCCATTATACTCTTTTTGGCATCCATTGGTATATTTAGTGAACTTGTTTCATCTGCTTGAGTTAAAGGTAAAAATCTTATATTAAGCTCTTCACTTGTATTTTTATTCTTAACATCTATAATTTTCTGCATTTTTTTTATTAAATCTGGTTGACCTTTTGCTAAACTAAATGCTCTATTAAGAATATCAAAATTTGCTGCATCATTCTTGACTATACTAGGTAATAAAATTTCATAATCAGAAATATGTTTTGTAATTTCTAAGAACTTATCTAATAACTTATCCAATATTTCTGGAGTTGCTTTAGGATTGTCAGCTATAACTCTCAATGTACTTAAATAAATATGTCCTTTATATGTTTTACCCAACAATTTCCTAAATATTTCTGGAGTTGCATCAGGGCCGTTCAGCGAACAGTCAGCTAGATTATAAGTAATATTTTTGTTACTATCTTTTAATAAAAAATTATTAGGAGATGACAACATGTTAGCAAAGAGTAAGCAAGAATTTATTAATTTTTTTCAAGAAATAGATGAT
>CAIKKE010000103.1 GCA_903827925.1 uncultured Francisellaceae bacterium | reverse complement strand
TAGGGCTCTCGCATAAATAAATCATACAACTTTTCTGGTAAAGAACCTGAAAACAAGGATCTAGAGCAACAGTGGAGTATGAGTTATTTGTGCGAGGCTCCTTATCAACCCCATTCTCCTCTGAACACTATTCGTATATACTAATTTAATCAGGGCTAGATCATCTAAAATTTTACAAATAATACTTGACATTGATATACCATATTATAGAGTATGGTAAAATTTACATTTATATTCAATCATTTTTTATTTGTTTAACTTGATTTTTAAATTTAAAACTGGCTGGATGGCAGAGTGGTTATGCAGCGGCCTGCAAAGCCGTGTACGTCGGTTCGATTCCGGCTTCAGCCTAAATATAAATCAATCAAATAATAATTATTATATTACTATTCGTTATTATTTAACCTATAATATCTTACATGTTAAGTTTAATGAATTTAAAAGATCATTCCCACGAGTTTCGCCTATATATAAATAGGGTAATTAATTCTATTGTCATAATTGTTGCATGTTTCGTTTTATTATTAGTCAGATTGATATATTTACAAGTTTTACAGTACGACAAGTTTTCTAACTTAGCTTATAATAATCAAATTAGAATGGTACCTATAGATCCTCCTAGAGGATTAATTTTTGATCGAAATGGAATATTGTTAGCTGAAAATACTCCAATATATAGTTTAGAAATTATTCCATCTAATGTAAAAAATTTAAATGATACTTTAAGTAAATTAAAAGAAATTTTCGATTTATCTACCCAAGAAATAGATAATTTTCGTAAATTATTTAAATTTAAGTATCGTCTAGAAAGTATTCCGTTAAAATCTAGATTAACTGAAGAAGAAGTTGCAAAATTTTCAGTTAATAAACATTTATTTAACGATGTAGAGATCATCGCTAGGTTATCTAGAAATTATTTGTTTGACCATGCATTAGCGCATTTTATTGGATTTACTGGGCAAATTAGTGAACAAGATTTAAAAAATATAGATCTTAATAAATATCGGGGTATTCATCAAATAGGTAAAATTGGGATTGAAAAAGCAGCAGAAGAGATTTTAAGAGGAAAGCCTGGATATAAAAAAGTAGAAACTGATGCTAAGGGGCGTTTAATTCGAGAGTTAGATGTTACTTTACCAATTTCTGGAGGAGATTTATATTTAAGTATCGATGCGCAATTACAAAATATGTCTGCTGAATTATTAAAAAACAGTCAAGGAGCGGTAGTTGCTATAGAGCCTAAAACCGGAGAATTATTGACTTTATTTAGTAATCCTAGTTTTAGTGCTAATTTATTTGCTAGAGGCATGGATTATAATTCTTATCAAGAATTACAAAATTCTCAAGATCAGCCTTTATTTAATCGTGCTATTAGTGGACAATATCCTCCAGGCTCAATTGTAAAGCCATTGATAGCATTACAAGCCTTAGAACATCATGTCATTACTCCTAATTTTGTATTATACGATCCTGGTTATTATAAATTAAAAAATGATGAACGTTTATATCGCGGTTGGAAAAAGCAAGGACATGGGTTTATTGATTTAGAAAATGCGATAGCTCAAAGTTGTGGTACTTATTTTTATTATCTTGCAGATAAATTAGGTATAGATAAAATTTATCAAATTTTAAGTGATTTTGGTTTAGGAAAGCCTGTAGGAATTAATATTGATGGTGAAAATTCTGGAATTGCTCCATCTAGAGCCTGGAAATATCAAACTAAACAACAATCATGGTATCCTGGTGAAACATTGATTACTGGATTAGGACAAGGATATACTTTAGTTACTCCAATTCAAATTGCCCAAGTTGCTTCAATTCTAGCTAATCGAGGAGAAAAAGTACAATTAGTAACAATTAAAAAATATAAGTCTCCTAACGAAGAGATAAAATTTTTTCCAATTAAAGATCAGGTTAAAGATAAGCAAGAGATTAAAATAAATAATGAAAAAAATTGGGATGTAATTATTAAAGCTATGCGTAAAGTAATTACAAGTGATGCGGGTACTGCTCATTATATAAATGTTTCTAAAGAAATTACTATTGCTGGTAAAACTGGAACGGTCCAATTATTTGGATTAAAGCAAGATCAAAAGTACGAAGAACAAAAATTAAAGAAAAAATTAAGAGATCATACTTGGTTTATGGCATTTGCGCCCGTTGAAGATCCTAAAATTGCAATTGCAGTACTTTTAGAAAATGAAAAAGGTAGTAATAAAGTTGCAGGTAAATTGATAAATTTTTATTTAAATAAATTAAAAAATCATCAAGAACCTATAAATGAAATTGAGGTTAAAAATTCTTTAAATTTACTTCAATAAATTAAATTTTTACGAGAAATGCTTATGCGAAGAGAAAAATCTAAATTTATACTTATCCCTCAACAAGTTAGCATGCATATGTCTTCATATAATCATCAAAATTTTTCCGCTAAATTGCATCTTGATATTCCAATGTTAATTGGAATTGGCATATTATTTATAGTAAGTTTATTAGCCCTTTATAGCGCTAAGCTAAATGCTAGCATCTTACATAAACAGGGTTTTAGAATGTTGATATCATTAGTATTGATGATTTTGGTGGCACATATTCCTCCTAGAATTTTTAAAAGTTGGACAGTTTTTTTATATTTTCTAGGATTGTTGATCTTAATTTTAATATTTGGATATGGAGTTACTAGCAAAGGGGCTAAAAGATGGTTAGAAATAGGATTTTTTCGTTTTCAACCAGCCGAGCTGATGAAATTAGCAGTACCTATGATGGTTGCTAAATTGTTCGATCAACATGTGTTACCACCTTCTTTTAAAATGCTATTGATTGCAGGAATTTATATCATATTACCAGTATTATTGATTGCATTACAACCAGATTTAGGTACAGCGATATTAGTAGCTAGCAGTGGTTGTTTAGTCATATTTTTTGCTGGGATCAAGTGGCGCCAAGTATTATATTTAGCTGGTATCGGGATAATAGGTACCCCATTATTTTGGATGATCTTAAAGGATTATCAAAAAGCAAGAATATTAACTCTTATAAATCCAGAAAATGATCCTTTAGGGCATGGTTATCAGATCATTCAGTCTAAAATTGCGATTGGTTCTGGGGGGATTTATGGTAAGGGGTGGTTGAATGGAACGCAGGCGCATTTAGAATATTTACCAGAAAGAACTACGGATTTTGTGTTTGCAGTATTTAGCGAAGAATTTGGATTAATAGGGGTATTAGGATTGTTTTTAATTTATAGTTTTATTATTATTCGTGGTTTGTATATAGGTTCTAAGGCTCAAGATACTTTTAATAGGTTGCTAGCTGGTAGTATTTCAATGATATTATTTATATATGTATTTGTTAATATTGGTATGGTTTCTGGAATTTTGCCAGTAGTTGGGATCCCATTACCTTTAATTAGTTACGGCGGTAGTTCGTTGGTTATTATAATGATCAGTTGTGGTATACTAATGTCGATTCAATCACATCGTATTTTGGTGAAAAAGTGAGAAGTAACATGCAGAATAATTTAAAAATTAAATTGAAAAATAAATTGATTAAAATAGGATTTATAATTATCTATTTAATTATTAATAATTTAGCATTAGCAGATTGCTTAATTTCTGACAATTTTGCTAATAGAGAAGAAGTTAAAAAATTTATGTATTATATGCATACTAAGCATAATTTTAATTTACAACAATTAGAAGATTTATTTAAAAATTATACTTGTAATCAAAATGTGTTAAATAAAATTTCCAATCCTTCTGAAAAACTTTCTTGGAGAAAGTATAAACAATTATTAATTTCTAAAGATAGAATAGATAAAGGTAAGAAATTTTTAATTAAATATAAAGATGTTTTATTAAAAGCAGAAAAAAAATTCATGGTTCCTAAAGAAATTATCGCGGCTATTTTAGGAGTTGAAAGTTTTTATGGTGAGCGTTCTGGTAATATTCCAGTTATGGAATCTTTAGCGACGTTGTCATTTGATTATCCTGCAAGAAAAAAATTTTTTACCCAAGAATTAGAGCAATTTTTATTATTAGTTAAAGAAGAAAAATTGGTTCCTAACCAAATACTGGGTTCTTACGCTGGTGCTATGAGTCCAGCACAATTTATATCTAGCAGTTATCGAAATTATGCTGTAGATTTTGCAAATATTGGGAGTAAAGATTTAAATAATATGCATAATGCAATTGGAAGTGTTGCAAATTATTTGTACCAACATGGTTGGGCAAAAAATCAACCAATAGCGGTTGTAGCTAATATGCCTGTTAATCATAAGAATAATAAAGATTATAAAAACTATGCAAAATATATAAATCAAGATCTTGCTTCTCCTAAACCCAAGCATTTATTAAAGCAATTACAAGCATTAGGTATAAAATCTAAAATTTTTAATCAACTATCTAATGATTTATTAAATAAGCAGGTAGCTTTAATTGAATTCAGTAATGATAATAATAATAATGATAATGAGCAATCCAAAGAATATTGGTTAGGGTTTAATAATTTTTATGTAATTACCAGATATAATCATAGCATTAATTATGCAATGGCTATATACCAATTAGCTGTTAATTTAGGGTTAAAAATATAAATCCATTTAGCGTTTAATGAATTCTTTGTAATTGCAATTATTTAAAAACAGTGTAACTACATTAGTGGTTTTTCTGGAAATTCTCAGGGTTAACTGGCAAGTTTCACAAAAAACATGTAAAAAACAGGAATTTAAGGGGTGAACGCATATATACACTTTTATGTTGTTAATAAAAATAGTATAAGTAGTTTTTTTATAAATAATCATTAAAATATTTAAGGAAATTATAATATGACAAATAATACCCCAACTACTCCGACAACTCCTGTAAATCAAGGAATACTTACTTTTTCTCAATCTATACCAACAACTCCGGTAGGCCAAGGTATCAATGTACCTTCTTCTCCACCAAACATAAGTGAGCAAAGACTACAAGCAATGGCTGAACGTCGTAATCAGCGAACTCGTTTAACCAAGATTTCTATTAGAAGGTTAGTTCTTTTTATTCTAAATGATAAATGCCGTCCTTATAAGGATGATTATATGGATAATAATGGTCGCCCATTTGGTGGCAGCAGCATAGCTTGTTGTTAATAAATATTATAAAATTAAATTGAAAAAATCATGATATTTTCAATTTAAATATCAATACTCTCTTAACCACATATATATTAATTAAATTAAATAATTAATATATATGTGGTTAAGCGGTTCTAGCTAATATGCCGGTTAATTATAAGAATAAAAATTACAAAAACTATTTAAAATATATAAACCAAGATCTTGCTTCTCCTAAACCCCAGTATTTATTAAAACAAGCATTAGGGATACAATCTAAAATTTTTAGTAAAATATCTAGTGATTTATTAAATAAGCAGGTAGCTTTAATTGAATTCGGTAATGATAATGAGCAATCCAAAGAATATTGGTTAGGATTTAATAATTTTTATCTAATTAACCTCAGTTCGACGAAAAAAAGTTTTCAAAACTATAAATAACACACACTATTTATTTAAATAACCTTATAGCGAATAGTGTAAGTTCACCCCTAAATTTGTAATAATTAGTTTTCCAAAATAAAAAAAACAAAT
>CAIKKE010000102.1 GCA_903827925.1 uncultured Francisellaceae bacterium | reverse complement strand
TTTCTTTTTAAATTTTGGTAATTCTAAAAAAGAAAATGAAAAATCTTTAAGATCATGTTCACCACTTTCTCGATCTAACATAGCATGATGACATAAATACGATTTCTTTTTTGGAAACAGTTTAAAATCTGTTATTGCTAAAAATGTAACTTGTTTTAAATTTGGGTAGGTAATTCCTTTGTCTCGTTGTTCAATATAAGTTTTTGCAGCGTAATATTGTGCCCTTTTAGTAAAGCCTGGTTCTTTATCAACTTGCATTTCTACAATAAATTTATCACCAATGGTATTGGAACAAAGCACATCTACTATACTTTCTCGAAGAGCCGCAATTTCTGGATCTTGGTTGGATTTTAAAAATGTTACCTCTTTGACTGGGTTATCTTTAAAACTAAAAATATCATTCAAAAAATGAATTAAAATATCTTTGTTTCTTTCGTTTCCAAAGATCCGTTTAAAGGCTAAATCGTTTTTTGGGTTTAAAAATTTTGATAACATAATAAAGAATTTTATCAGCAAATTTTATTAATTACAAACTATTATTGCCTTAAAAATATTGTAAATTTAGCTTTTATTTAATCAAGCAATTTTGATCTCAAAACCGCAAAGTTATTTAAATTGTATAAGCAACAAATATCCTGAAAAAGAGTGGCTTTTAAGTTGTTTTTATTGTTCTGATGACAGTTAAGATGACAGTTGAGTGTTAAGTTATTTTGTTATAAATTTTTTACAAGTTTTCTTAATTGAGGGTATTAAATTTGCTTAATATTTTCTAGCTTTTTTATTCGATAAAGTAAGTATTGACTTGTATATAAAGTTGATGCAAAATCAAAAAACACGCCCCATATGGGACGTGCCGTCTGCAATAGATGTTCGAAGCATCTATAACAGGCTACACAACTTACCTAATAAGGAGATAAGTCATGTCCAATAATGATAACACATTGCAAAATTATTTTGCAGCCTTAAACCAGCATTTTGATGCAGTTTCTAATTTCAACAATCAAACTACAGCATTTCTTACTAGTGATCAGCTTGTTGATTTGTTTTGTGAAGATTTAGGAATGCAAGCTTTCAATGGAACGCTTGGCGAAAATAAACCAACTAACATTGAAAAATTATTAGTAATAATTAAGAAAATAGGAAGTGATAGCAAATCTTACCTAGATAAGCTGTCAAGCTATGTTCTTATATTAGAAAATCTAATAACTTTTGTTGTTTAAGTTGCAAAATAGTTGATTGATTTGTGGAGCTACATTATTGTGATAATAAAAATTACTAAAGCAAAGTGTAGTTCCAATTTTACACATTAATTAATCAAGTATCTTCTCCATAATTAAGGGTAAAGGTAAATTTTTAAAATAATAAAGGCTGTAAAACAAGGCATTTGTTGCTATAAGGCAATAAACTTACCATTAATTATGGAGAAGATACTTAATCAACATCATTTATTTATTATTATTTTTTAATTCATAAATTTTTTACGAGGTTTTTTTGTTTGTTTAAAGTATAGTCATTAAGATAAATTTTAATTTTAATCACAAAAATTAGATCCCATTTTACCGCAATATTTAATTATAAGATCCCAAAAATAATTCAAAATTATACTAAAAGATCCCATTTATATTTCAATTTATCCCAAACTCAAGAGCCTCCCTTAAAATCCCTGATAAATTCAGGCATTGTTGATGTTAAATTCTTGGGGTAATTTGATATAAGTTTGGGGTCAAGTGATATAAAGCTTTTTTATAAAAGTCCATTTTGGGATCCAAGTAGATTTCTTGAATATTTCCTGGTTTTTGCAACCTTTTTGAGTAAAAAAAATAGTGCGTCAGGTGTATGGGTGCGATCTGAGTCTGAAGCTGTTTTAATGATTGTTATAGATAGGAGGAATAATTAATAAAATCAAGAGAATTATTTCTTGATTATACAGGGAATTTTGAAAACCGCAAGGTGTTCAAATCTCTGTTAATTAATAATTCCATGGAAGATATCATATAACCTGATGTTCTGTCATCAGTATGCTACTCAGA
>CAIKKE010000101.1 GCA_903827925.1 uncultured Francisellaceae bacterium | reverse complement strand
CTAAAAATTATTAATTATTAATTATATTAGTTATTAGGTCAAATATGAGTGTAAATGCAAGAAAAAATCACCCAAAAAACTTAATGTTTGTTAAAGAAAATAATGGTTTTTTAGATCTTAAAAATTCATCTGCTGATATGGCAAATATATCTAAAGATGAATTAATACAAATCTCAGATTTTGCTAATGATGCTACTTTTTTAAATAGAGGGGATCTTAGAAGCCAAAAATATCAGGTAGAGGCTTTAGAAAGACAATCTAAACGTTCTAAACATACTTCTAGAGCTGATAATGGATTTGATGAAGTAAATCTTATTGGTGAGGATAATGAAATTAATCAGCCAGGTGGAAGTAGCTTAGACATTCAAGCTCATCCAGAATTGCCTTATACTGGAGGTAAACCTGCAGATCAAATTTATTTTCCAGAAAGTGTAATTGAAAATGGACAAATTCCAGAATCTTTTTTATCTTCTAGTCAAAAGGAACAATTACAAATACAAAAAGATAAAAAGAAGCAGAAGCTAGAAAATTTGCTCAAATTAGCCAACAGATTAACTAATAAATTTAAATTTAGTGGACCTAAACAAGCTCCAAAAATGCAACCAAAAATTACCCCTAGAAGTAGACCATTACCTAAACCACCTACTCCATATTGAAGGTAAAATAATTTATTATGCTTGGAGATTTATCTGATTTAATTATTAATATTAAAAAAGAAGATCAAATTATTAATATTTTAAATCAAGAATTAAGTGTTAATCATGGTAAATTAGAATCTATTAATGAAATGGATCGTTTTGGATTTTGTCCCTTAATTGAAGCTGTAATTTGTAAAAAAACCAAAGTATTGAGTTATTTGTTACAGCATGGAGCAATAGTTGATCAATTAGATATTTTAGGTAGAACTGCACTGCAATGGGCAATTGAAAGATCTGAATTTGAAGCATGTAAAATTTTATTACAATATAAAGCAGATCCTAATCACTATTCTTTGGATGGACAGCCGATTTTAGTCTACCCAATTTTAAGAAGCCAATTAGAATTAGTAGAATTATTAAAAAGTTATAAAGCGGATCACCTTTTTGCCCAAGATTTTATTAGTGCAAAATTGTTAGGACATAGATTTGAATTAACAGGTGAGATAGATATTTTTAGTCCAAACCACAAGTTTATTCCGCTTAGTTTTGAAGGATTTTACCTGGAATTTACAGCAGGCTTGATAAGTAGATCTTTAAATGATTTTATTAACAGCATTCCTGGTCAAAAATTTGTGAATTTGCAACATAAATTAACTAATATTTTAAATGCTTTAAAAAATGCTGCAATTTTAGAAAGCTTTACTCAACATAAAGATAAAACTTTATTTAAAGACAATATAGATTTTATTTTAGAAGAAGAATTATTATTAATTCCTAGTGCTTATGCTGGGCATGCAATTACTTTTATAAAATACAAAAATTATTTAGCTAAATGTGATCGAGGAGTTAATAATATTACAGATACTGTAATTATTTATGAAGTTGGTAATAAATATTTATTAAATGATAAATTATTTTATAAATTATTATATGAGCCTAAAACTAATGATTTTGTTGCCTATGAATTAAAAGATTATTTATCTTTAGTACCAATTAAAGCGTTGCCCACTAGAAGTCAAATTGCAGGCAATTGTTCTTTCGCTAATGTTGAAACTAGCGTTCCTGCAATGTTATATATGTTATTTGACCCTAAAGATACTAAAAGTATCTTTGAAGCTGAAAAAAATGCATATGTATTTTATAAGCATTGGTTAGAATGGGATAAAGATACCGCATTAGATGAAGCAATTAATGATTTTAATAATGCTAATCACGAACGTCAATTATCTAAAGCAATGATGTTAGGATCTATATTAATTCAACGGTGTAGAGCTAAATTCAAAAAACATGTAGATAGAGCTAAAAAGATTTTAAATATTTTGATTCTACCAAATTTTCAATTTATTTTACGCAATTATATTACAATTTTTTTTAAACAATCATCAGGAGTAGTTGGAGAAAATTTTATTAGTTTATTGCAACAATTAGGGTTAACTAAAGATAAGATAGATAGTATTTTTTTAGATCCTCATCTGTTACATAGCATTACTAACGCTAATATTGCCAGAAAAAATATATCCGATCCAGATTTAGTAAAAATGACTACAGCATTACATGTAGCTTGTTTGAAAAATAATATAGAAATAGTTAAATATTTATTAGATCAAGACAAATTAAATGTTAATTATTTAGATAGAACAGGAAGTACCCCTTTAATGTATGCCGCTTGGAAAGGTCATTTAGAATTGGTAAAGTTATTAGTTTTAAAGTATAGAGCTGATCTTGAAATTAAAAATTTAAAAAACGGTACTGCTGAAAAATATGCAAGACATGCAGGTTGGATGGAAGTTGCTGATTTTTTAAGAAGCTATACTAAAAAAGGATACTGTTAAAACCTCAGTTCGACGAAAATTAAAAAGCCTAGAAATCATTAAGGACTTATTAAGTTTTTTCTTATGTTTGATTGTTGAACACGAGAAAAACTATTAGCTTTTTAATTTCCTTGAACTGAGGTTTATACTTTTTATTGGCTAGCTTTTTTCATGGTTTCAAAAAACGCCATATTGGTCTTAGCATCTTTTAAATGTTCTAATAAAAATTCTACTGCTCCAGCTTTATCCATAGGGCTAAGTAATTTTCTTAAAATCCACATCTTTTGTAATTCATTACTTTGAGTTAATAACTCTTCTCTTCTAGTTCCTGATCTGCAAATGTTGATCGCAGGATAAATTCTTTTTTCAGCAATTTCTCTATCTAAGTGTAATTCCATATTACCAGTACTCTTAAATTCTTCATAAATTACTTCATCCATTTTAGAACCAGTATCAATTAATGCAGTTGCAATAATCGTTAAACTACCACCTTCTTCTATATTTCTAGCAGCACCAAAAAATCTTTTCGGACGTTGTAAAGCATTTGCATCTACCCCACCAGTTAATACTTTTCCAGAAGGAGGGCTTACAGTATTATATGCCCTTGCTAAACGAGTTATAGAATCTAATAAAATTATTACATCGCGTTTATGTTCTACTAAACGTTTGGCTCTTTCAATTACCATTTCTGCTACTTGTACATGTCTACTCGCTGGTTCATCGAAAGTGCTAGCAATAACCTCACCTCTAACTGAACGTTCCATTTCAGTAACTTCTTCTGGACGCTCATCAATTAATAATACCATTAAGTGACATTCAGGATGATTTATAGCTATAGAATGCGCTATGTTTTGTAACATCACTGTTTTACCTGCCTTAGGAGGTGAAACTAATAAACCTCTTTGGCCTTTACCGATAGGAGCAACTAATTCTATGGTTCTAGTAGTTAAATCTTCAGTGCTACCATTAGCTAATTCTAGCTTAAAACGCTCATTCGCATGCCATGGAGTAAGATTTTCAAAAGCAATCTTATCTTTAGCAATTTCTGGTGGCTCATCGTTTACTGTACTTACTTTCAATAAAGCAAAATAACGTTCTGAATCCTTAGGAGGACGAATCTTTCCATAAATATCGTCGCCTGTTCTTAAACTAAACCTTCTAATTTGGCTTGGAGAAACATATATGTCATCTGGACCAGCTAAATAAGAACCATTTCCAGATCTTAAAAATCCAAAACCATCTTGCAATATTTCTAAAACACCACTTCCATAGATATCTTCACCTTTTTTGGCTTGAGATTTTAAAATTGCAAAAATAATCTCTTGTTTTCTAGAACGTCCTACATTATCAATATTTAATTCTTTAACAATATCTAATAATTCTGGTACGGATTTTCTTTTTAATTCTGTTAGATTCATATTTTTTTCACATTGTTCTTAAATGATTAATGATGAGTAAACAAAATAGCAGTTTATATATTTAAATTCTCATCTAATAAAGATATTAATTTGGATTTTGATACTGCCCCTAAGTTAGTAGCTATTAATTTTCCATCTTTAAATAATAATAAAGTAGGAATAGATTTAACAGCATACTTAGTAGATAAATCTTCATGATTATCTACATTTACTTTAAAGAATTTTACCTTGTCTTGATATTCTTTAGCAACTTCTTCTAAAATTGGAGCCAAAGACCTACAAGGTCCGCACCAAGCTGCCCAAAAATCTACCAATACAGGTAAAGTGCTTTGTAAAATTTCTTTTTCAAATGATTGATTAGAAAATTCGGCTACATAAGCCATAGATAATCATCCTTTATTTTATTCAAGAATATAAGCATAAAGTAAATTGAATATTAATTATTGCATCATACTATACATTTATCAAGAGGGTTTTCAATATGTTATAAAAATAATTACCCCTTTAACAGCTGACAAACTAACTATTTAGTTGCTACTAAATAAATTTCACCTAAAATAAAAATATGTCAAATTATATAATAGATAAACAAGATTTAATTATAATAGGTGGCGGCACTAGTGGAATTATGTGCGCTTTAGGAGCATTACACTATGGTTTTAAAGTTACTTTAATTTGCAATAATTCAGAATGCTTATCATCACTATCCACTGAAATAATACCAACTAGGGCTTTTAGTTATTGTGCAAATTTAGCTAATTCCATAAAAAATGCTAGTAAATTTGGGTTAGATGTGCAATTGGGGGAAATTAATTTAAATAAAATAAGAAGCTATATAAATAATATTACTCAAGATCTACACCATGAAAATGACATAGATACTTTTGAAAAATTAGGAGGTCATTTAATTATTGGTAATCCAATGTTTATAGATCCATATACAATTATTGTTGGGAATAAAAAATTAATTAGTAAATATTTTATAATTGCCACAGGGATTAGAGAAGCAACCAATAATATATTAAATCTTCAAAGATCCGATTTTATTACTTATAAACAAATTTTTTATCCTAATACTAATATTATATTAAGAAAAATTATTATTCTTGGAGGTAGGATCGAAACTCTAGAAATAGCTCAATCTTTAGCTAGATTAGGCAGTAAAGTGGTAATCATTTTTAATCAAAATAATTTATTACCTTTAGAAGATCCAGAACTGGTGAAAAAATTAAAAACCATATTAGAGCAAGAGGGGATCACTTTTTGTTTTTCAATTAAAATTTTAGAATTTTATCGACAACATCAACGTAAATTATTAAGATGTCAAGATCTTAACGGTAATCTATTTGCCATAGATGGAGATGAAATTATTGATATGCAAACAACCGCCCCAAATGTTGAAGGGCTGGGATTAACCAATGCAAATGTTAAATATTCTAAAGAAGGTATATTAGTTAACAATAAATTACAAACTACTCAAAAAAATATTTTTTCTTTAGGTTCTGTAATTAAGAATCAATTTAAATCAGTTCATACTATGGAATATCAAAGTAATATTATTTTGAGTAATATGATTTTTAAGATCCCAAGAAAAATAGATTATAATTTAATTCCAAGAGTTATATATACTTATCCACAATTAGCAACTTTAGGTAAAACTAGAATTTTGCCCTCGACAATTAATCATATAGAAATATTACAATTTGATTTTAAAGATATAGATGCTGCAATTTATCAACAAAATTGTGCTGGTGAAATTAAATTAATTTGTAACAATAATAAATTGTTAGGAGTTTCAATTTTAGGTCCATTAGCTACAGAAATTATTACAGAATTTAATTTAATTTTACAATTAGGTGCCGACGTAAGTGAAGTTGCTAAAAGTATTCATTGTTATCCGAGCTTATCTCAAATAAATAAACGCGTAGCACATAAAATTTTTGACAAAAAATCTACCACTCCAACTGCAAATTTCGAAAAAGCCTTAATCAAAATACAGCGAGTATTTACTGGATTTTCATTTGCTAATTAGTTACTTTATACTTAACAAAGAAGATTAACATTTATTGTAATATGCAAAATTATAATTTAAACATATTAATCATAGAAGATGATTACCAAACCAAACAAGATTTAATAAAAATTTTGGAATATCAAGCAACACCAGAACCTAATTTAGATATTCCAGATCTTAAAATCGTTGAAATTAATTTACATAAATTTACCACCTATACTGCAACTCAAAATATAGAAGCTATCAAAATTATTCAAGAATTTTCTAAAAATAATCAAAAATTTACCTTGGTTTTTATAGATATTCATTTTCTTCCTGAGATTGACGGAATAAATACTATACATAGCATTTGGGAAATTGACAAAGATATTCAGATCGTAATTTGCACTAGTTTAAACGACTATATTTGGAAAAAATTTCTAAAATCTTTTGGGGTCAGTGATGATTTATTGATTCTACAAAAACCTTTTGATTATACTACGGTAAGGCAATTAATTTATACTTTAACTAAAAAATGGTTGTTAATGCAAGGAGCTGAAAATTATAATCAACTTGTAGAAAATTATGTACAGCAAAGAACTAAGAAGCTTGAATATAAAGCTAATCATGATCCTTTAACTTCTTTGCCAAATAGAAATTTATTAGAAAATAAATTATCAGAATTAATAAAAACATCTAAACACAATAATTTAATGTTTGCTATTTTATATATAGATCTAGATAATTTTAAATTTATTAATGACAATTATACTCATTCAATTGGCGATCAAGTTTTAAAAATCATATCTAAAAGAATTATTCATAATACTAGAAAACAAGATGATTTTTTTAGAATCGGTGGAGATGAATTTGTTTTACTTGTAACCAATATAGAAGCTCCAGAAAATATTAATAGCATTGCTGATAATTTATTAAAAACAATTCGAAAACCAATTCAGATTAACAATATTGATATCGAAGCAAAATTAAGCATAGGTATCAGCATCTACCCTATGCATGGAATAAAATCTGCAGAATTATTAAAAAATGCTGATCTTGCTATGTACAAAGCCAAAAAATTAGGTGGTAATAAATTTGAATTTTATAATAAAGAATTATATATAGCAATTAAAGCTAATTTAGATTTAGAATCAGGGTTACAAAAAGCTTTAGCCAATGAAGAATTTTTTTTATGTTACTTACCTCAAATAGAATTGGCATCTAAAAAATTAATTGCAGTTGAAGCTTTAATTAGATGGAATCACCCTCAATTAGGATTAATTTCTGCTTCTGAATTTATTCCTTATGCTGAAAAATATGCACTTATTACTCCAATTAATGCATGGGTAATTAAACATGCAATTTTACAAAATAAAATTTGGCATGATAAAGGTATAAATATTGTGCCAATTTCAGTAAACATTGGGATACAACAAATTAAACAAACCAATCTTATAGAAGAAATTACTAAAATTCTTCAAAATGCTAAATTAGCACCAAAATATTTTGGAATAGATATCACTGAAAATAGTTACGTAAATAGTAAAGAGATGGTTAATATTATCAATAATATTAAAAAATCAGGAGTACAAATAACGCTAGATAATTTTGGGTCTGGAAGTATACCGCTCAATTATTTAAAAAAATTACAAATAGATTATTTAAAAATAGATAGATCTTTTATAGATAATATAGAAATAGATCCAAATAATAAAATAATTATAAGATCTATTATAAATATCGCGAATAGTTTAAAATTAAAAGTTATCGCAGTTGGTATCGAAACTTGGCAACATAAAGCTTTTTTTGAACAATATAACTGTCAATTTGTGGAAGGTTATTATTTTAGTAAACCATTACTTGCTAATGAATTAGAATTACTATTAAAATTAAATAAAAATTTATAATCAAGAGTTATAATAAATTATAACTTAATCTTTTTCTTTAACCAATTATTATCTTGATTTTTATCTAATTCTTTTTTTAATTCTTTTGATAATCCCCATTTTTTTTCTAATTCTAAATAATGTTCAGCTAAAAACCCTATGTGCGTTTGAAAAATTTCCAAGTCAACCATACTATTAAATTGATGCATAATAGAATTATTTTCAAATCCCCATTTTTTTTCACGTTCTTGACAAAAATTTTTTACCCATTCAGCATTAGAACCATTTAAAAGATATTGTTTAAATCGCTTATGATATTCATAATAGATCTTTCCTAAATTAAGTTTAGCAATAAGATGCCCTTGTTGTGATGCTTTAGTATATAAAACAATCGCTTTACTAAGATTTTTGGTTACTCCATCACCATTTTGAAAAATCTTGGCTAAATTAAATTGAGCATCCGGATGACATTGATTTGTAGCTTTAGTAAAGTATTCTCTTGCTTTATTAAAATCTTTCTTTAAAACTATACCATTATAATAAAATAATCCTACCATATTTTGTGCACGAGGATATCCTTGCTCTGCAGAATTTAAAAACAAGTTTGCCGCATTAACAATTTTATTTTTTGCCTCTTCATTATCTTCATTTAAATAATTTAAAGCTATTAAATATTGCGCCTTAGGATGTTTTAATTCAGAAGATTTTAATAACCACTTCATTGATAATTCTTTGTTTTTTTCAAAATATTCTCCTTTTTTATACATATTACCTAAATGCAACATTGCAATACAGCAACCTTGTTCAGCTGATTCTTGATATAATTTTACTGCATTTTCTAAATCTCTACCTAAAGCATAGATTTCTCCTAATCTGGTTTTAGCTGATATATGATTTTTTTCAGCCGCCACAACAAAGTACTCTTTAGCTTTTTCAAAATCTAGTAATCCGTAGGTTTCATCCATATAAATCTCCCCTAAAGCAAAGCTTGCATCTTTATTTCCGTTGTTTGCTGCAATTTCCAGATAAAATTTAGCTTTTTTAAAATTATCTTTTAAAATTTTTGTTAAAACATCTCCAGCCTCCCGGTTATCCTCAATAAAATAATTTTCCCTTAATTGTTCAATTATTGAAGATAATAATGGAACTTCCGAAAAAGTTGGTTGGTAATAATCAGAAACTGTATTACTTAAATATAAATTACCAACTTTGTATTGGGATAAAACATGATTTTCTATATTAGATAAATATTTATATATTTGAAAAGCTTTTAGTTGATCTTTTTTGTAACCGTTTATACCTTGTTCATAATTTTCTGCTTGATTAAACATTTCATCTTTATCATATAAAATTGTCGATTCTGGCATACTTCTTACCTCCATGTTTAATATAATAGTCATTAGCTAAAAATTTATGAATTATAAATAAATTATTGCAAAAAATAAATGTTTTAAATTTTATTGCTGATGCAATTAAAGCACATTTAAATAAAACAAAATCACCTTCATTGATTCCTGAAGTATTAATTGACTTAGATTTAGGAGCAAAAGCAGCATAAAAATCATATACTAAGTGAAAGGTTACAGATTAATTTTACCAGAAGTTAACATCAGTAATATATGTTTATATTGCTGATGTTATCCTGTAAATAGCTACTAAAAATTATAAGTTAATGCTACCCCTATAGATTTTAAATTTTTAATGAATTTAGTACCATTAAATATGGCGGCTCCAGCTATTGGTAAATTATTAGTTTTTACTTTATTACCAACTTCTTGGTAAGTAGCAACTGCTCTTATCCCAAGATTTTTATGTACATGGTAATTAACCCCAACTTTAGCTCTCCAATTAAATTTGTTGTCTATTTCTTTAACCCCTAATGTTACCACATCTTGTTTAACGTTTAATTTACTAAATCCTAAGCCACCTAAAACTTCTACATGTTTATGGACTGGAATAAATCCAATTAAATCCACATACATATTTTTAACTTTATAAGAAGATTCATCTACTAGTGCTGGATGACTAAAGGTGATTTTTTTATTCCAACTATATCCACCTTCTATTCCAAAATGCTGGTGAAATTTCACTCCAATTAATGGTAAAAATCCAGCCCCATCAGCTTTTAAACTAATACCAGGAGCAAGAAGTACTGTTTCAGGTAATACTCCCAAATTATACAAATTATAATCAGCACCTGCACCTACATAAAAACGACAATGTGAAAAACTATTAGCACTAGCAGCACTACTAACCAAAGCTAATCCTAAAAATCCTGCTGCTAAAAAAGATTTCGTTAATATACTTTTTTTCATAAAATTATTCTCCAAAATAATTATAATTATTTAGATTGTTAAAATTTCCACAAACATAATAGTTATACCAACGACTATTAAAGTTATATAGTAAATATAGCAAATGAAAATAAATTTTCCAAATAAAACAGGGATTTATAAGTATAAATCATGAATAAATCAAGAATTTTTACAACCTATCAGCAATCCGCAAACACAAGGTCAAAATAAATCAAAGATTTTATACAAATAATTTTCTGACTTCTAGAGATTTATTACCTAAAAAATTAGCTAAAATTTTACGCATAAATAATTTTGCTTCTTGCAGCTGTTTAATTTCGGTGAAATTATTATAATATAGCGCTATAAAACTATTGCCACTAATAATATTATTATTTACTGTATTAGCAATATTATTAGATTTTTCTTGATTATAAATTTGTAAACCATTTTCTAAATCAAAAATATAAAGATCATCGTTTGATTGTATATGGTTACTTAATTCTAATTCGTATCCTATAGTTTTTAATAATCTTTTTTCTATAAATCTTAAATTTTTTTCTAATAAAAAATTATTAATTTTTTGTTCCATTGGCAACATTTTACTAGCTTGATTTAGATTATGTAAAAATTGATGATAATCATCAAATAACTCAGGAACAGGATCATGGTTAGCTAATAATTTTAAAAATAATTCATTAATATATAAAGCCCCAAATAAATACGAACTTTGTAATCTGAAAGGCGCCCCATCAGCCTCTGCATTATATAAAGTAGCTAATTCTACATAACGAGCTTTCCAATATAATAATAACGGAATAAATGGCTGGAGGATCCCAAAAAATCGACTCTTAGGTCTTTTAGCACCATTGGCTACTAAATTTATAATCCCATATTCTTTAGTAAAAAATTTTACTATTAAACTAGTATCTTTATAAGCAATCGCATGTAATACATAACCATCTAACATAAATAATTAAATAATTATATTTAAATTTTTTAAATTAAAATCATTATTCGTCCAATTAGATTTTACTTGAACAAATAAATTTAAAAATATTTTAGATTTTAATAATTTTTCTAATTCTATTCTGGCTTGGGTGCCGATAATTTTTAATTTGCTACCATTTTTGCCGATTACAATTTTCTTTTGCCCTACTTTTTCTACCCAAATATTCGCATGAATTCGATATAAATTTTGATTTTGCGAAATACTTACTATTTCCACATGAGTAGCATAAGGTAATTCTTGTTCTAAATTTTTAATTAATTTTTCTCTGATAACTTCTGCGATCCTAAAGTTTAAATCTTTATCAGTTAAATGATTGTCTAAAAAATAATGAGGTGCTTCTGGTAAAAAACTAAATATTTTCTGCTCTAACTTTTCAAGATTGAAATTATTCTTGACTGAAATTGGAAATACTTCTGTAAATGGATACTTAGCATTTAATTGCTGTACTTTAGGTAATAATAAATTTTCATCTTTAACTAAATCTAATTTGCTAAAAATCAAAACAGTATTTACTGGACGTTTAAGTTTGATAATATTTTCTAAGATTGCTTCATCATCTAGATCCCAAGTTAAACTCTCTACCATAAAAATAATTAAATCAGCATCTTTATACGAAGATTTAGCTGCTTTATTCATTAATTTATTCAATTTTGAGTGATTATTATGAGTTATTCCAGGAGTATCTATATAAATAGCTTGTTTATTATTAATAGTTTTAATCCCTAAAATTTTATGCCTAGTAGTTTGTGGTCGGTCTGCAGTAATACTGATCTTATTACCTACCAAGCTATTTAATAATGTTGATTTACCTACATTAGATTTACCGATTATAGCTATAAATCCACAATAACTGTGATTCATTTTAACCACTCCAAAGCAACTTTAGCTGCGTTTTGTTCTGCTTCCTTACGATTATTGCCTGTACCGTAGATTAAATCCTCAATTTCTGAGACTATACAAGATACCTTAAATAACTGATTATGCGGTTTACCTGTTATTTGTATAATTTTATAGATAGGCAAAGGAAGTCCTTTTGCATGTAATAATTCTTGTAATAATGTTTTAGGATCTTTATCTTGATGTTCTAATAAATTATTTCCTTCATTTAATCTTCCATTAGCTTGAAAATAATTAAGAGCTTGATACCAAGTAACAATTAAATGCTGAATAGTTGCTAAATTACTATCCAAATATACTGCAGCAATTATTGCCTCTAAAGTATCGGCTAAAATTGAACTTTTATACAATCCACCAGTTTTTAACTCTCCCACTCCTAAATTAATATAATTAGGTAAATTATGTTTTTTAGCAATTAAACATAGCGTACTTTCTTTTACTAAATTAGATCTAATTCTAGTTAATTCTCCTTCAGTAGCATCAGGGTTATGCTTATATAAATAATCAGCAATTATAAAGTTTAAAATAGCATCTCCTAAAAATTCTAACCTTTGATTATTCTTGGATCCACTTAAAGAACTATGTGTTAAAGCTGTTTTTAATAAATCCTGATCAATAAAAACATACCCTAATTTATTTTGCATTTTTAAATTTTTCTCCATATTCTATCAAAACGCAATACTTTATGCTTAAAATCAATACTTAAAAAAATCATTAAAGCTTTACCTACAATATCTTCGTCCGGCACTAAACCTTCCATTCTACTATCCGCGCTATTAGTACGATTATCTCCCATAACAAAATAACTATCTTTAGTAACTACTAAATCTTCAAATGGATATTGACGATTTTGCGATGGATCTATATAAATTTCATGTTCTATATTTTCTAACAATTCTCTTTTAAGATCTACTTTAACTACATCATCAAAAGCAAACCCCATATTTACATTATTAATTAATACATCGTTAATATATAAATTATGATTTTTATATTTTATATGATCCCCGGGCAAACCAATAACTCGTTTAATAAAATTTTTTTTACTTTTGGCATTCCAAAAAACAATTATATCTCCACGTTTAATTTTAGATCCTTCAAAAATTTTTTTATGTGTAATTGGCAAGCGTAATCCATATATATATTTATTAACTAAAACACAATCACCTTCAATTAAGGTAGGCTTCATAGAGCCTGAAGGGATCCTAAAACCTTCGTATAAAAAGCTTCTAAATATTAAGACGATAGCAAAAATAATAAATAAAGAACCTATATACTCAATTACTTGCCACCCAACATTTTGATTAAGATTTTTTAGCATAATTGGATTATTCGCTTGTTTATAGTTGAAAATCTTATCGATTACCCAACAGATCGCAGAAATAATAGTTATACTTACTAAAAATTTTTCAAAATTCATAACTTTTACCTTATCTTTACTTGTTTATAATTTAATCTTTTTTCAATTTTAAAATTGCTAAAAATGCTTCCTGTGGAATATCTACTTTACCAATAGTTTTCATCCGCTTCTTTCCAGCTTTTTGCTTTTCTAACAATTTTTTCTTACGTGTAATATCCCCACCATAACACTTAGCAATCACGTTTTTACGCAAAGCCTTTACAGTGCTTCTAGCAACAACTTGAGAACCAATAGTCGCTTGGATCGCAATTTCAAACATTTGTCGTGGAATAAGTTCCTTCAAAGTATCTACTAATTCTCTACCACGTGTATATGCAATGCTTCGATGCACTATTAAAGCAAGTGGTTCAACTTTTTCTTGATTGATTAATATATCTAATTTAATTAAATCTGATGTTTGATATCTAATAAAATGATAATCTAAAGAAGCATATCCCTTACTAATAGATTTAATTCTATCAAAAAAATCTAGCACCACTTCGTTCATTGGTAATTCATAAACTAAAGAAACCTGATTACCTACATATTGTAAATTCTTCTGTACACCACGTTTTTCGATGCATAATGTCATAACATTACCAAGATAAGTTTTAGGAACCAAAATATGCCCCTCTACTATCGGTTCTCGTATTTCTTGAATATTATTTTCTATTAATTTTGCAGGGTTATCTATATACATAATTTCATTTTTTTTAGAAACCACTTCATAAATTACAGTAGGCGCTGTCGTGATTAAATTAATCCCAAATTCTCTTTCTAAACGCTCTTGTACGATTTCCATATGTAATAGGCCTAAGAAACCACACCTGAAACCAAACCCTAAAGCTGTAGAATTTTCTGGTTCATAAAACAATGCTGAATCATTTAATTTTAGCTTACCTAAAGCATCTTTAAACGCTTCATAATCCGTGGTTTCTACTGGAAATACCCCTGCATAAACTCTAGGCTGCACCTTTTTAAATCCAGGTAAAGCATCCGTTGCAGGATTAATACTACCTGTAATAGTATCGCCAACTGGTGCAGCGTATATATCTTTAATCCCTGCAATTAAATAGCCCACTTCGCCTGCCTTTAATTGAGGTTGTTTAAATCTTTTAGGAGTAAAAATGCCTAACTCTTCTATAAAATAATTACGGTCGGTAGACATTACTTTAATTTTGTCCCCTTTATTTAAAGTGCCATTAAATACCCTAATTAAAGACACTACTCCTAAGTAACTATCAAACCAAGAATCTATAATTAATGCTTTTAAGCTACCATTAGGATCTCCCTTAGGAGATGGGATCATCTTTACCAGTTGCTCTAATAAAGCATCTACCCCTAAATTATTCTTAGCACTGATCTGTAGACTAGCATGAGCATCTATCCCTATGATCTCTTCTATCTCATTAGTAACTCGTTCAGGTTCTGCTTGAGGTAAATCAATTTTATTTAAAACTGGTAATACATATAAACCTTGATCAATTGCGGTATAACAATTAGCAACTGTTTGGGCTTCTACTCCTTGCGAACTATCTACAACTAATAATGCTCCTTCGCAGGCAACTAAAGATCTCGAAACTTCATAACTAAAATCTACATGCCCAGGGGTGTCAATTAAATTCAACTGATACTCCACTCCATCAACAGACTTATAAGATAAACTAACGCATTGAGCTTTAATTGTTATTCCTCGTTCCTTCTCTAAATCCATACTATCTAAAACACAAGATGTCATCTCTCTTTTAGTTAACCCATTGCAAAGTTGGATAAAACAGTCAGCTAAAGTAGATTTACCATGATCTATATGAGCTATAATACAAAAATTTCTTATGTTATCTATATAATTAATACAATTATTAATATAATTATTTTTATGCATAAAATTAATTAATCTAATTAGTTAATTTAATTAAATATTGTTCATGAGTAGCTAATTCTTCAGCATTAGCATAAATAATTTTAAAATTAATATCCCGCTGGATATTATTAATCTTTTTACTACCCTTTGCGCTTTTAGTTTCTTTACTTTCTTTGTTTTCTTTGCTTTCTTTGTTGTCTTTAGTTTCTTTACAATTTATTGAGAAATTAATATTACTATCATTAATGTCATGCTGATTATTATCTATTAATCCACCAAAATCTAGACTTATTTGTCCTGCAGTCATCTTTAGAATCAAATTAGCTAAAATTTTAGCATCTAATAATGCTCCATGAAACTCCCTAGCAAAATTTAGGTCATAACGTTTAGCTAAAGCATCTAAATTATTGCGTTGCCCAGGATGCATAGTTCTGGCCAGCACTAATGTATCTATCACCGTAAAATTGCTAGCAAGATCTTGAATAGGATATTTAAGTAATTTTAATTCGTTATTAATAAATTCTAAATCAAAAGCAGCATTATGAATAACTAATTCATCAGCTCCTTTAATAAAATTAAAAAAATCTTCAATAATTTCAATAAATTTAGGTTTATCTACTAAAAATTCATCTTTAATGCCTGTAATTTTGCTAGCCATTTCTCCTACTGAACGCTCTGGATTACAATAAGTCTGAAATACTTTACCAGTAATGAATCGATCAATAATTTCAACACAACCTATTTCGACGATCCGATCCCCATCTTTAGTTGATAGCCCAGTTGTTTCAACATCCAAAGTTATTTGACGCATTTAATCGCCTGCCTAGCTAATTTATCAACTCTTTCATTATACAGATCCCCATTATGAGCTTTAACCCAATACCAATGAATATTATGCCCTTGTACTACTAAATTTAAAGCTTGCCATAAGTCTTGATTTTTAACCTTAGATCCATTGGCCGTTTTCCAATTTTTAACTTTCCATTTAGGTAACCAAACACTGATCCCTTGCGATACATATTGGGAATCTGTATATAGATCAACCTCGGATGCTCGTTTTAATAATTGTAATGCATTAATCACTGATAATAATTCCATACGATTATTAGTGGTATAATCCTCTGAACCAGTAATAACTTTTTCCTGATCTGCATAAATTAAAATTGCACCCCATCCTCCTGGACCAGGATTATTTTTACAAGCACCATCCGTGTAAATCGTAATTTTAGAATTTTTAATCTGCGACATTATTTACCTTAATTTTATTATACATAATTTAACTATCTAATAAATTTTTTGCTAAATCATTATCTAATATAACATCATCCCATTCTTTTGAGTAAATTGAAGTTAAAGGAATTACTCTTTTGCGAGCAGATATAGCATATATATTGGCGTGGATACATGGAAAAATTTTACCTATTTTTTCTAAAAATCTAAAATATTTTAAACAAACCTTATTATTTATAAGTAAATTATAACAATCGTATTCAACATTAATTTCATCAAATCCTAATAATATTAACCAGTATTTTACTTGATTTATAGCAAAAATTTTATTCGTCGAAAGTATTGGATGTAATTTATTACTTATAAATTTTCTGAATAACCACCCCAAAATATGCTTATTAAACCCAGTAACAATAATTCTACCCCCTGGCTTTAATACTCGATACACTTCAGTTAACACTTCCAAATAATTATGTAAACTTTCTAAAGTGTGAGGTAAATATACTAAATCTATAATATTATTATCAATTGGTAATTTATGTTGCTTAGTAATAATTAAATGATCTTGCAACTTTGAAAAAAGATCACCTTTTTCAATATCTAATCTGTTTAACATTGGATATAGCATGAATTGTTTAATATTTTGATCTTTATATAGCAAAGTAAACAATTTACTTAAATTGAAAAAAAATTCCGGTTCGCCAATAACTAAAGAATTATATAAAATTTTAATATCTTTATGCAGCAATCTCAATAATGCTTGCATTTCTCGAGATAAAACATATTCTCCTAAGTTAGTTTTAATCCAACCTGTTGATTTTTGATAATTAATTAATAAATGCATACTCTCGGATTTATATCATTAAATAAAAATGATGGCCATATATTTGGATATACATTTGTTTTTCAAAAACAAAAATGTTAACATTCGCCATTAAATTTTTTAAAATATACATATAAAATCAATATAATATTAATTATTACAATTAAAATCTAAAAAACATATGAAAACCATAAATAAAATTCGTTTTTCCCTGTTATTTTTAGGGATAATATACACCTTAAGTTTAACCGCTTTCGCACTACAAGGAATAAATTCTCATAAAAATTTCTATCTTGAACATGAGTTAACTTTATTACAAGAAGCTCAATTAAATACTTATTTAGAAAAACAATTAGTCTTATATTATATTCAACTATACACAAAAGATAAGGAGCTACCAAGATTATTAAAACGTTGCAAACCTTTATTAAAACATGTAATTTCAGAATTAAAAAAAAGAAATTTACCTAAAGAACTAGCATTACTACCTATTGTGGAAAGTTCTTATCAACCATTAGCAGTTTCTAATAAAGGAGCAACCGGGATCTGGCAAATTAGTTATGTTGCAGGCAAAAGATATGGATTAATAGATATTAATTCCAATAAATATATAGATTATAGATATGATATAGCAGCTTCTACTAAAGCTGCACTATCCTATTTGAAATTTTTATATAAAAGATTCAATAATGATTGGTTATTAGCTTTGGCTGCTTATAATGCTGGTGAAGGGAGAATAGGTCGTGCTATAAAAAAAAATATGGTTATCGGAAAAAATACTAATTATTGGTCATTACCTTTACCTAAAGAAACTATACATTACGTACCTAAGCTATTAGCTTTATCAATTATTTTCAACAACCCTCAAAAATATGGTTTTGATTCATTAGATTTATTTTAATCTTACTAACAGGGGCTGTTCAGAGAACAGCCATGATCTTACTAAATTTTACCATTAGACATTTAAAAAAATTACGATATAATAAATTAATCGTGTTTCACAGAAGATACGAACAGAAGATACAAAAAGAATTTTTTCTTTTTGCAGGGATATTATTGAATTAATTTTGGATGCTTCAAAAGATGGAAAAAGCAACTACAAATATTAAACAAATAACTGAATACTGTAATACAGAATTAATTAAACACATTAATATTTGCAAAAATATATTTAATTTAATGGAAGATATAATTTTAATCTTAACTCCAGATCTTAAATTAAAATTAATTAATAATTTCAGCAAATCCTATTATAATATTAAAAATAAAAATTTAATTTTAAATAAAAATATTAGTTCACTTTCTATTTTTTCCAAATCTTTTAACAAGATAATCAAAAAACTTAAACATTTAGATCATATTTCTTTGCCAGTTATTCATATTAATACCAAAGAATCTAATAATCCAGAAGAAGAACTAGAAATTTGTTGGAAAATATCTTATTTATTAAGTAATAAAAAAATTCCTATTGGAATAATTTTAATCGGCAAATTAAATTTTGAAAAATTTTACAAAGAAAAAATTGACTATTTACAAATTTATTTAAATACCATTATTGATAGTGTTCCCATTGGGATTTATTGGAAAAATACTGATGGAGTTTATTTGGGATGTAATATTGCCATGGTAAAAAAATCTAATTTTACTTCAAAAGAAGACGTTATCGGTAAAACCGATGAAGAATTATGGCCAGAATCAAGTTTTCGTAAAAACGATCAAGAAGTAATTTTATCTAATAAGACCATGGAAGTACAAGAAAATCTTACATTAAATAATGGACAAAATCGGTATTTCGTCAGCATAAAAACTCCATTGAAAAATAAATATAACAAAACTATAGGAATTGTAGGTAATACTTTAGAGGTTACAGAAATCATTAATGCTAAAGCAAAAGCTGAAGCTGCCAACAATGTTAAAACTCAATTTTTATTAAATATGCAGCATGATATTAAAACTCCTATCAGCCATATTATTGGATTAACTAATCTAATGTCTTCCATGGATAATTTACCTAAACGCTTGGAAGAATACATTAATTATATAACAATATCTAGCGAAAGATTAATGAGTTTAATTGTAGATGTGTTACATTACTGTGATATTGAAACTGATACAATGACTAAAAATCATGAATGGAAATTTAATATTTTAGATTTAATTCAACAAACTAGAGATTTAAATATTATTGCAGTCAATGACAAAAACTTGAAAATAATAGTTAATCATGATAATAATATTGAAGAAAATTTAATTGGCAACAAACATAAGATACATAGGATCTTAATTAATTTGTTTGATAATGCTTTAAAATTTACTCCTAAAGGGACAATTAGGATTACTACTAAGTTAGTAAAAAATTTAAATTATCCAAAGATAATTATAGAATTAACCGTAGAAGATACAGGAATAGGTATTCCTAAAGATAAATATGAAAGTATTTTTGAACGCTTTAGTAGGTTATCTCCCTCAGGAAGTAATATGTATAAAGGACTTGGTTTAGGTTTATGGATGGTAAAACAACTTGCTAAAGACATAAATGGAGAAATTTATGTGACCAGCGTTGTCAATCATGGTTCACAATTTAAGTTGATATTCCCATGCAAAATAGATATTTCAGAAAAACCCAAAGAACAATATGATGAAAAAAATTAATTTAAAAATATTATTAGTTGAAGATGAGCCTATAGCTCAAATTATTGGAAAAAATATTATAGAAAAAGCTGGTTATACTTTAGATATTGTTAACACTACTAATCAGGCGCTTAGCATGTTAAAAAATAATACCTATGATCTAATTTTCATGGATTTAGGATTGCCTGATATATCTGGATTAGATTTTACCAAAGAAATCATCAAAAATTTTAAAATAAAAACTCCAATTATAGCAATAACTGCTTTTAATACCGATAGCAAGAAAGAAGAATGCATTAAAAGCGGATTCTCTGAATTTATAGAAAAACCTTTCAAAGAAAAACAATTAAAAAATATTATAGAAAAAATATTTTTTAAAAATCATAAAACAATTAAAAAGTATCTTCTCCAAATTTAAGGTTAGACACACCTAAGCTTCCTTTCTAGCAATTCCCCCTCAGAGATCCCCTTATTTGAAACACAAAAAACCTCAGTTCGACGAAAATTAAAAAGCCTAGAAAATCATTAAGGACCTATTAAGTTTTTTTTATGTTTGATTGTTAAACACGAGAAAAACTATTAGCTTTTTAATTTCGTCGAACTGAAGTTAATAAATTCTTTTTAGATTGCAACACAAAATAATTATTTATGCCTTTAATAATACTATGTACAATTTTTGTTTGATAATAAGAATTTCGCAATTTTAATTCGGTTTTGGGATTAGATATAAACCCGGTTTCAATTAAAACTGATGGAACATCCGGCGCTTTCAATACTGCAAAATTAGCATGCTCAACTTGATATTTATGTAAAGTAACTGTATTTTGCATAGATAATAAAATACTTTTAGCAGCTTGCATACTTGTTGCATAATTAGCAGTTTGAGATAAATCTAATAATACTGAAGTTAATAATAAATCCTGTTTATTCTGAATTTTTACTCCTCCAATCGTATCTGAACGATTCTGTGAATTCGCTAACCAATTGGCTGCTGCACTAGAAGATCCTTGCTCTGATAATATAAACACCGAAGCACCATTAGCTTTAGGATCGGAAAATGCATCTGCATGAATAGATAAAAACAAATCGGCTTTATGCAACCTTGCTCGTAACATGCGATCATATAAACTAATATAATAATCTCCTTGTCTAATTAAAAAAGCTCGCATATTGGGATGTTGATTAATTCTTTCTTTTAAAATTCTAGCAATCGATAAAACTATATCCTTCTCTAAAGTACCTCGTGGACCAATAGCCCCAGGATCTTCTCCTCCATGCCCTGCATCAATTGCAATAATTAATTTCTTATTAGCTGTAATAATTTTAAAATTAGAATTATAGTTAAGCTTAGAAGCAGTATTAAGATTAGAAGCAGTATTAAGATTAGAAGAAATATTATTTATATTAGGTTTTTCATCTAAATCAAATAATGCTAAAATCTTGTGTTTTTCTTTATATTCCAGATCTAATACTAATCTATTCCCGTAATGCTCATTTGGCTTTAAAATAAAACTATTTAAATCTACATAATTATTTAATTCTAACACTATCCGTAAAGCATTCTGATTAATCCCAGTTCGAATTTTTTTTATATTATTAGAATTGTTAATATTATTATTTATATTTTGTAAAATATCTGCAGCTAATTTATTACTTAATTTAGCATTTTTAAAATCAATAACTATTCTGTGAGGATTAGATAATTTTTGAATTTTATAATCAATCTTTTGGCTCAAATCAAAAACCACTCTCGTACCTTCAGGTGCCGGCCAAATTCTAAGACTTTTAATTTGTGTATAATTATTATTAATAATCTTAGCATTACAATTATTATTAATATTTAAAAAAATATATAAGAT
>CAIKKE010000100.1 GCA_903827925.1 uncultured Francisellaceae bacterium | reverse complement strand
GATAGCTGGTTCTTGGTGGAAAGAAGATAACTGTTCTGATATGTTAGCCTTAAGAATTTGTAGAGTAAATAATGGAGATTGGGATGCTTATTGGAAAAAAGTATCGTGATGTGGGAAGTTACACTTTTAGTCGCACCCGATTTATTTACGGATATAAATATGGCTAAATTGAAAATGGAAATTTCTAAAAAATTAATCCGCTTGACAAAGTAATATAAGAGATGTAAAAAGAATAAGCTATTTATTTAGATGTAAATTAATAAAGGCGTGAGATATGACTACTAAAAACCCAATAATTAATGTGACTTTCGAAGAAGCAACTGTTAGTATTTTAGCTATTTTAGCTGAAGAAAAACATAAATCCGTTGCAAACTTAGTGTATGAACTATCTCTTGAGCCTATCAAAATACGGGAAGACTTTTATTTATCTAAAGTTACAGAAAAAATAAATATCAATAAATCTCCAACTTAGGGATTGTCCAAAAATAACCTTTACAAGTTGAACAAATAATAATAAAATTACAGGATGTTTAAAAATAATATTCAATTAAAGAAAAAACTGTACCTTCTCCAAATTTAAGGGGAAATTCCTAATTAGATAATTTCTAAACTGTGTAAGACGACAATCCGTTAATTTCTCATCTATAAGGCGAATCCAGATTGATAAATCAGGTAATTTAAGATGCGTTTGCCCTGCGTTAAGGATTAACCTAAAGCTTCCAGATTAGCAGTTAATTTATCAATAATTACTTTAAGCTCTATTTGCTTTTGCTGTTCTTTAGATCTAACTTCTAAAGGTGCATTTTGCAAATATTGGGGGTTATTTAATTTGTTATTAATAATTATTAATTGATTATTTAATTTATCTAGTTCTTTTTTTAATCTATTTAATTCAGCTTGTTTATCGATTAATCCATCCATTAAAAACCAAATTTCAGTTTTATTAATTATGCCAACAACAGAATTACACTTACTGCTAAGCTCATCAGTAATTATAATTTTTTCAAGTTTAGCTATTGTTTGAATTAAATTTTGATTAGTTGATAAATATTTTTTTTCTATATCCATTAAACTATTGTCTATGAAAACCACAGGTAGCTTAACGCTATTTGGTAGGTTAATAGTTGATCTTAAATTACGAATAGTAGTTATAAAATTTTTAACCCAATGCATAGCATGTTCAGCATCTAAGTTTATAAAATTTTTATTAAATTCTGGAAATTTTTGATGTAATAATATTATTAGATTATGATTGGTATCATTAGATGATAATTTTTGATGTAATATAATATGTTTTTGCAAATTATGCCAAATTTCTTCAGTAATATAAGGCATAATTAAATGTAAGACTTTTAAAATTTCATCAAATATATAGATTAAAATTAATTTAGTATTATGTTTTGTTTCTAAATTTTCATTAACATCAAACAAACGAATTTTAGAAAATTCTAAAAACCAATCACAATATTCATTCCAAACAAAATCATAAATATCTTTACTAGCTAAATCAAAACGATAATTATTTAAATGTTGAGTAAAATTTAATTTTACTGTTTGCCAAACAGATAAAATCCATTTTAATTCTAAAGTTTGATTTTCAATTTCTAGATCATTAACGGTGGATAAATCAAATTTTTGCCCTTCTACATGCAATAATAAAAATCTTGCGGCATTCCATAATTTATTACAGAAATTACGGTATCCTTCTAATCTTGCTAATTCAAACTTTATATGTCTATTATGAGTTGCAATCGCACAAAAAGTAAATCTTAAAGCATCAGTGCCAAAATTATTGATTCCTTTAGGGAACTGTTGCTTGGTTTTTTGTTCAATGGTTTTTTTATATTGAGGTTGCATTAATCCAGTAGTTCTTTTAATAATAAGTTCTTCTAAAGTAATGCCATCTACTAAATCTATGGGATCTATAACATTTCCACGAGTTTTAGACATTTTCTGTCCATCTTGGTCTTGAATAATTCCATGAATATAAATGGTTTTAAATGGAATTTTTCCTGTAAATTTTAAGGAAAAAATTATCATTCTGGCAACCCAGAAAAAAATTATATCAAAACCAGTAACTAATAAATTAGTTGGAAAAAATTCTTGAAATTTTTGAGTGTTTTCAGGCCAACCAAGGGTTACAAATGGCCATAATGCTGCTGAAAACCAAGTATCTAATACATCGCTGTCTTGAATTAATTCTAGTTCTTCTGGTAAAGAATAATAAGCTTTAATCTCAGCTAGATTTTCTCCAACATAAATATTGCCTTTAGCATCATACCAAGCTGGGAGCTGATGTCCCCACCATAGTTGACGACTAATACACCAATCTTGAATATTATTTAACCATTCTAAATAGTTGGTAGTCCATTCTTCCGGAACAAATTTAATTTCACCATTTTTTACAGCATCAATTGCCGGCAGTACTAAATCTTTCATTTTTACAAACCATTGTTCAGTTAACAATGGTTCTACTATAATATTAGTATTTGAAGATTTAGGGACATTTATAGTGCATGCTTCTTCTTTTAATAAAAGTCCTTTGGTTTTTAAATCTTTTAAAACTTGATCTCTTGCAGATAATTTAGATAAACCTTGATATTCTTTAGGAACATTTTCATTTAAAGTTAAATCTTTATTAAAAATATTAATTAATGGTAAATTGTGTCTTATAGCTATCGCATAATCATTAGGATCATGTGCTGGGGTGATTTTTAAACAACCAGATCCAAAATCTAGATCTACATAACTATCTGCAATAATTGGAATAGCTTTATTAACTAAAGGAAGAATTACTTCTTTACCAATTAAATGTTGATATCTAGAATCTAATGGATTTACACAAATAGCTACATCTCCCAGTAAAGTCTCTGGTCTAGTAGTTGCAATAGTTATAAATTCTTGATTTAGATTATTACTGTTATTACTGTTATTACTGTCATTACTGTTATTACTGTCATTATTGTTTTTTAAAGGATATTTTATATACCATAAATTTCCAGGAATTTCCTCAATTACTACTTCTAAATCCGAAATTGCTGTTTGTAAATTAGGATCCCAATTAATTAATTTTTTTCCTTTATAAATTAAACCTTCCCTATAAAGTTGAATAAATACTTTTTTTACTGCTAAAGAAAAATCAGGATCTAAGGTAAATTTTGCTAATGACCAATCTATGGAAGTACCAAGGCGCTTCATTTGTTGGACAATAGCGCCTCCATATTTCTCTTTCCATTCCCATACTTTGCCTACAAATTCTTCTCTAGATAAATCGGTACGTTTAATATTTTGAGCAGCTAATTGTTTTTCCACAACCATTTGCGTAGAAATACCAGCATGATCTAGCCCTGGTTGCCATAAAACTTTTTTACCTTGCATTATATTGAATCTGACTAATACGTCCATCATGGTATGCTGAAAAGCATGCCCCATATGTAAATTACCTGTAACATTCGGGGGGGGAAGCATTATACAAAAAAAAGAATTATCGGAATCTTTGTTAGGATCATTATTAATTGCAAAACAATTATTTTTATCTAACAAGTCGTTCCACTTGCTTTCGGTTGGTTTTGGATCGTAGATTTTTTCCATATTCTGTTTTAGTATTCTGGTTATGCTTTAAAAAGTTTAAATTTAATTTATCTATTATTATTACTAAATTGTTCTACTAGGAGAGTATTATGAGCTTAAATAACCCTTCTAATAATGCTATGCAAGATACTATAAATAAATTAATAGTAAAAGAAAAGGGTATTTTAGCTATAGACGAAAGTCTTATTACTATTGCTAAAAGATTTGCAAGTATAAACTTAGAAAATACTGAAGAAAATCGTTGTAAATATCGAAGTTTGCTTGCAACCACTAAAAACTTATCTAACTACATTGGAGGGGCAATATTATTTGAAGAAACTTTAACTCAAAAAATTTATGCTGATCAATTTAAAGTAAAAGACCCTAAAAACCTAACCATTGCTCAACAGTTTAGCAATTCAGGTATATTAATAGGTATAAAAGTAGATCAAGGGTTAATGTCTATTTATCCAAATGATTTAGAAAAAGTTACTAAAGGATTAGATAGTTTAACTGATGATTTAAATAAATATAAAAATAATGGAGTTAAATTTGCTAAATGGAGAGCAGTGATTAATATTAATTCTAATAGTCAATTACCTTCTAAAGTAGCAATCCATGTTAATGCCGAGCAATTAGCTCGTTATGCTGCAATTTGTCAAAATTTAGGAATAGTTCCAATTATCGAACCAGAGGTTCTAATGGATGGAGAACATAATTTAGAAGAATGTGCTAAAATTACTGAAAAAGTTTTGCTTAAAGTATTTAAAGCTTTAAGAAAACATCAAGTAAAATTAGAATATATAATATTAAAACCCAATATGATTTTACCAGGTAAAGATTGTAAAATTATTTATAATCCCCAAAATATTGCCGAACATACATTAAAAGTTCTAAAAACCACGGTTCCTGCAATAGTTCCATCCATAAATTTTTTATCTGGAGGGCAAAGTGAAATTGATGCAACCATAAATTTAAATGCAATTAATAAATTAGGAATAGCACCTTGGCATTTAAGCTTTTCTTTTGGGAGAGCTTTACAAGAAAGTTGCTTGAAAATTTGGGCGGGAGAGGATAGTAATATTAACTCTGCACAAGCTGCTTTATTAGAAAGAGCTAGATTAAATAGCTTAGCTAATTTAGGACAATTATAAAAAGCCAATTTATATAAATATATGTATATGTGTAATAATTATTCTAGCAAATTAAATAATATTGAGAATGATATTAATAATGATTTTATTGTTTCAATTATAGAAGGAAATTTAGAAAAAGTTAAATTTATTCGTGAATTAACAAAAAATTATATTTCAAGCAATAGGTTTAATAAATATGAAGCTTTAATGATAGCAGTTAAACATGGAAAATTAGATATAGTTAAATTTTTTTGTAAAGGTTATTTTATTGAAGATGTAAATTTAAATTTATATATGCTAACAATAATTAATATTGCAGAAGAGAAAAAATATTTTAAAGTAGTTGAGTATTTAATTGAGTTTTATAGTCAGAACATTCAAAACATAATAATTCATAATAAAAATAATTATTATGAATTATTATATGTTAAAAAAATATTTAGTAAATACATGCTTAAAGCAGTTCAATATGCTTGTTTAAATGTAATAAAATATTTATATGAATTAGGATTAATGTATTCTATTAATTTTGATTTTAATAATATAGCTTTAAAAAAAGCAACTATACGTGGAAATTTAGAAGTATTTAATTTTTTTTTTAAATTGGCTTTATCAAAAAACAAAAATTATTTACCTAAATATACGATGAGAAAAGTTTCTAAAATTGCAGCAATTCATGGAAATAATGATATAATTAAATTTTTATTAAAATTTCCAAATTGTAAAGAAATCAAGAAAATTGATATACAAATTATATTAATAATATTAAAAGAAATCACTTCTAGACCTTTTACAGAAAATAAAATAAGTCATAAAGAATGTTATGAGTTAATTAAGTATTTATTAGATAATAATTTACAAAGAATATCTATAGAAAATTTATTAGAAATCAGGAATAAAATTAATCATAAAATTAATCATTTAAATTATGATAAAAATAAATGTAAATTGTTTTCTGAATATATAAACAAATCAATTAATTTACAAATGATAGTTGTTTGTTCAGCATTGGTAAAAAAATGTTTACCTATAGAAGGGGTTGGGTATAATATTGCTACTTATTTATATAAAGAAAAATCTAGCATAATTCAGAATAGTCAGATTTTATGTGATATTAGAGATAAAATAAATGCTAAAAGTATTGAGTCTAATATAGCTAACAACTTGGGTTCTATGAAAAATAATAATCTATAATTATTTTTCATAGAAATCATGGTTATAAAGATCATTTAAAAATATGGATGTAAGTTTTCAGTAATAATTATAATAATTTTTTTAAGGCTATATTATAGGCTATTTTATAAGGATTAATTTTCTGCAGTGCATGTTCTTGAAAAATTTTATATAAAGTATTATAAATATTGTTAATTTTTTTCAAATTTTCTTCTTCAGTTTGGTTAATTATTGGGCCTGCAACATAAATTATTCCTCCTGCATTTATCAAAAAATCTGGAGCATATAGTATACCTAACTCATCTAAATATTGCGCATGCTTTTCTGTGGCTAGTTGATTATTAGCGGCACCAGCTATAATGGTAGCTTTTAATTTTTCAATATTCTGATCATTTAATATTCCCCCTAAAGCGCATGGAGAAAATAGATCTGCATCTAAAGAATAGATTTTTTCTGGATCGTTAATAATATTAATGTTTACAAAATCATGTTTACAACGTTCTAGCAAATGCTTATTAATGTCGCAAATACTTATTTTTATTTTATATTTAGATAAAAATTTGACCAAATTATAACCAACATTACCTACTCCTTGGATTGCAATATGTATATCGCTTAAATCATCTGTATTCCATTTAAATTTAACTGCGGCTAAGATCCCTTGTAGCACCCCTTTAGCGGTGGCAACCGAAGGATCAGAAATAGCATAATTAAATCTAGAAGTACTAGTAACAAATTTAGTTTCCTTGGCAATAAGATCCATATCAGCGACTTTAGTACCACTATCAACTGCAGTAATATATCTGCCATTTAATAAATTTAAAAATTTACCAAAAGCTTGTAATGCTTTAGATCTATCAAAAACATTTTGATTTAAATCTATAGATAGAGCTCCAGGATGAATTAATACCGCTTTCCCGCCTCCTAAAGGTAAATCAGCCATAGCGGATTTAAAAGCCATACTTTTAGCTAATAACATTGCATCAATAGCTGCTAAGTTACTAGATTTATATGGTAAAAACCTACATCCACCTAATGCAGGACCAAGCTTAGTACTATAAATAGCAACAATGCCTTTTATACCTGAATTATTATCAATAAACCCATGGAGTTCTTGACAATTAATTTGTTTAGCAAATTCTAATAAATCTAAGTCTGGAGTTGTTATTTGCATAATTTAAATTCATTAAGTAAGCATAATTTATTAATATACTATTATTTAAGTTAAATTAATTTTTTAAATAATATATCAATAGATTTTAATTATTACCAATATAATTTATATTATGTTATGCCTAATGATTAATATTTATTTTGATTAATTTTTTTTATATAACATTTACAATTATGTTAACATATCCAAATTTTGATAGCTTATATAGTCCAGATCATACTTTAAAATTATTTAGAGATACGGTTAAGGATTTCGTAGTTAAAGAAATCATGCCATTAGCTAGTGAAATAGATGTTAAAAATGATTTTCCTATACCTTTATGGAAAACTTTAGGAAGTATGGGGTTATTAGGAATTACAGTTACTGAAAAATTCAATGGTATTAATTGTGGATATTTGGAACATGTAATTGCCATGGAAGAAATTAGTCGCGGATCTGCAGCTGTTGGTTTAAGTTATGCTGCGCATTCTAATTTGTGTATTAATCAATTAGTTAGATTTGGCAATGAAGATCAAAAGCAAAAATATTTACCTAAATTAGTAAGTGGCGAATGGATTGGAGCCTTGGCTATTAGTGAAAGTAATGCGGGATCTGATGCATTAAATATGGAGTTAACTGCTAATAAAAGTTCTGATAAAAGTTCTGATAATTTAGATTTTATTTTAAATGGTCGAAAAATGTGGATCACGAATGGTTCTGAGGCTGATGTAATTATTGTTTATGCTAAAACTAATAAAGCTGCAGGTAGCAAAGGAATTACTGCATTTATTATTGCCACAAATGATTTAAAGGGATTTTATAGAACCAAAAAATTAGATAAATTAGGTATGCGAGGATCTAATACTTGTGAGCTAATTTTTAATAATTGTTCGGTATCCTCCAGCAATATATTGCATAAAGAAAATGCTGGAATTGAAGTTTTAATGGGTGGTTTAAATTATGAAAGATTAATTTTAGCCGCAGGACCAATTGGGATCATGCAAGCGTGTTTAGATTTAGTGTTACCGTATATTAGACAACGCAAACAATTTGGTAAATCACTTGGAGAATTTCAATTAATTCAAAGTAAAATCGCTGATTTGTATACAGCATTAAATGCTTCTCGAGCTTATTTATATAATTTAGCTAAACTTGCGGATAGTTATAAACAATTAAGTAATCAAGATGCAGCAAGCATCTTATTATTTACTGCAGAACAAGCAGTTAAGGTAGCTTTAGATACCATCCAAATTTTAGGGGCTAATGGTTATTGTAATGAATGTATTGCTGGAAGATTATTAAGAGATGCTAAATTATATGAAATAGGTGGAGGTACTTCTGAAATTAGAAGAATTATAATTGGTAAAGAATTATATAATCCAAGGTAGAGTTAATTATGTCAATAATTGTTACTAAAGTTGATTATAATAGTATTGAATTTAAAAACAATTACATTTATATGCAAAGTTTAGTAGAAGAATTACAAGCAAAAACTAATGTTTTTTTAAATATTGCTGATTTTAAAAAACAACAATATATTAATAAACATAAAAACAAATTATTAGCAAGAGAGCGGATTAAGTATTTATTAGATCCTGATCCTAAATTTCCATTTTTAGAATTATCTCAATTAGCAGCATATGATATGTATGATGGGAAAGTTGAAAGTGGTGGGATCATAACTGGCATTGGTTTTATTAATAATATTGCATGTATGATAATTGCAAATGATGCGACTATTAAAGGTGGATCTTATTATCCAATAACTATTAAAAAACATCTACGTGCTCAGCAAATTGCTTTAGAAAATAATTTACCTTGTATCTATTTAGTTGATTCAGGAGGGGCACATTTATCCTTACAAGACGAAGTTTTTCCAGATAAAGAACATTTTGGGAGAATATTTTTTAATCAAGCTCAAATGTCTGCTAAAAATATTCCGCAAATTGCAGCAGTTATGGGATCTTGTACCGCAGGTGGTGCTTATGTGCCTGCGATGAGTGATGAATGTATTATGGTTGCCAATCAAGCAACTATTTTTCTAGCAGGTCCACCATTAGTAAAAGCTGCAATTGGGGAGGAAGTTTCTGCCGAAAAATTAGGGGGAGCTAATTTGCATTGCAGATTATCTGGAGTTGCTGATCATTTAGCTCTAGATGAGCATGATGCTTTAAAAAAAGTAAGGGATATTGTTGCTAATTTAAATAAACAATGTTTTACCCAATTTAATTCTGTAGAACTCTCTGCTATATCTCCACCTATTTATCCAATTACAGATTTATATGGACTGATCCCTAGAGATCCTAGAATTCCTGTGGATAGTAGAGAAATTATTGCTAGAATTGTAGATGGATCGATATTCCATGAATTTAAAGCTTTATATGGTAAAACTATAGTTTGTGGTTTTGCTAAAATTATGGGGTATAATTTAGGGATCATCAGTAATAATGGAGTATTATTTAATGAATCAGCAAATAAAGCGGTGCATTTTATAGAAATTTGTTGTAAACGTAAAATACCATTATTATTTTTACAAAATGTTACTGGATTTATGGTAGGTAGCAAATCAGAAGAAGCGGGAATTGCTAAAAATGGTGCTAAAATGGTGATGGCAGTGGCTAATGCTAAAGTACCTAAATTAACTATAATTTTTGGTAATAGTATTGGGGCTGGTAATTATAGTATGTGTGGTAGAGCTTACGATCCGAGATTTTTGTGGATTTGGCCAAATGCTAAAATTTCAGTTATTGGCGAAACACAAGCCGCTGAAGTAATGTTAAGTGTAAGTAAACATAAAATTCAAGATCCTAAACAACAGCAGGAATTTAAACAAAAAATAATTAATCAATATCAACAGCAAAGTAATGCTTATTATTCTACAGCAAGGTTATGGGATGATGGAGTAATCGATCCTATTAATACTAGGATAGTGATTGCTTATGGGCTATATATTTGTGCTAATTCAGGAGAAATTGAAGATACTAATTTTGGGATCTTTAGGATTTGATAAAAGTAGTCTAAATGTTAACAGTTATCTTTTGAAGCTCTTTAACTTCAGCAATTGTTAGTCCTGTTATATCTGCTATATCTTTTATAGGCATATTTTTTTTAAGCAGATTAATCGCTATATTTTTAGCTTTTTTAATCTCACCTTTTGATTCACCTCTAGCTTCGCCTATAGCTTCACCTTCAGCTCTTGCGCCCTCCATGATAGCTTTATTTGCTTCTTGCTTCATATCAACTGAATCATAATTTCTTAACTCTTCTGGAGACCAAGCAAAGCGATCTAACTCATCAAAAGCTCTTTGAATAATATGATCTTCACCTACAATAGTAGGTAAATCTTGCTCTAAAGTATTTTGAGCATTTTTAAAAAAATAAGCCCATTTTTCAGTTATGGTTTTAAGCTCAGACTTTTTCTTT
>CAIKKE010000099.1 GCA_903827925.1 uncultured Francisellaceae bacterium | reverse complement strand
TAATACACATTACAAAACTATAGAATGTGATATTAATTTAATAAAAAAAACACTTATAGATACAATAAATCACGTAAAAGAATATAGTTTCATGACAAATGATATACAAATTCAAGTAGATTCTACTGAATTATGGTATAGACTTGGCTCTATAAAAGATTATACTAAAAAAATACCAGCCATAAGATTTATAGTAACCACATTAGAAGAATTTTGTTATAATTTACCAGAATTTTATATAGGTGACACTACAACTGCTCTTTTTACCTTAAATAGTAAACAAGATCTATATAGAGCAGAAGTTACTAAAATAATAAATGCGCATTATGGTGTTGTACAATATAATGGATTTAATGATGAAAATTGTGTAATTTTTGTTATTCCATTAAAGGTGCATGATATAAGGCCAAAAAATATGGACGTAGAAAAAAATCAATCATATTATTTAGAAGAAATTACTAATGATCCTTTTAACACTAAAAAAATAGAAACACAATTAATTAGAGACATTAAGAAAAAAAATCCTAATATAGATCTAAAAAAAATCAAAAAAACAATCGAGCTAATAAAAAGATACCATTTTAAACAAAAACGTAAATCCGGGGAACCTTTTTATTTGCATCCAATTATGGTAACTGAAATATTATTACAATTTACTTCTGACGAAGATACGCTAATAGCCTCTCTACTTCACGATATAGTTGAAGATACCCAAATAAGTTTATTAACGATAGAAGTTATGTTTAATCCAGAGGTCGCAAAATTAGTCGATGGAGTGACAAAATTAGATCTAGTTGGGAAAAAAATAAATTTATCTAAGCACGAAAATATACAAAAATTAATAGAACAAGAAGATCAAAGAGTTTTGATGATCAAAATAGCTGATCGCACTCATAATATGCGGACGATTACTAATTTATCTTACGAAAAACAACAAAACATATCAGAACAAACTTTACAATTTTATATTCCTATGGCTAAAGCACTAAATTTACCTAATATAGTTATTACAGAGCTACAACATTTAGTTTTTGAAATATTAAACAAAAAATCAAATAATTAAAAATTTTTAAAAAAAGATCTATGCTTAAATTAAAAAACAGTTGTTTTATGGATATCTTTAATTTCAGCAACTGTTAGTCCAGTTGTATCTGCTATATCTTCTATAGACATATTTTTTTTAAGCAGATTAATCGCTATATTTTTAGCTTTTTTAATTTCACCTTTAGCTTCGCCCCTAGCTTCTCCTATAGCTTCACCTTCAGCTTTACCTTCAGCTTTACCTCTAGCTTCTCCTATAGCTTCACCTTCAGCTCTTGCTCCCTCCATGATAGCCTTATTTGCTTCTTGCTTCATATCAACTGAATCATAATTCCTTAACTCTTCTGGAGACCAAGCAAAACGATCTAACTCATCAAAAGCTCTTTGAATAATATGATCTTCACCTACAATAGTAGGTAAATCTTGCTCTAAAGTATTTTGAGCATTTTTAAAAAAATAAGCCCATTTTTCAGTTATGGTTTTAAGCTCAGACTTTTTCTTT
>CAIKKE010000098.1 GCA_903827925.1 uncultured Francisellaceae bacterium | reverse complement strand
ATGAAATTTGAGTTTTATCACAAACGGTAAATTTCAGGAGACCTGTCGCATCTGCTAAATTAATTAGCGTATAAAATTTATATTACATTTTTTTATATTAATTGCAATACTAAAAAAATAAAATTTACAATTTAATAAAATTAACACCATAATAGTATATAAATTTTATATAAGATGGTTAATACAAAATTATTATATAAAGTAGAATTAAAACATTACTATAAAGTTAGCCATTTTAAATTAATGATATCTATGCTATTGCGCTGCCGTTTTTGTGGCATCCTTTCGCAACACCATCCATGGTTCTCCGATTGGGTGCCTTAAACAGATACAGCTTTTTTATTGGTATTGTAATTTAAACCAACACTAGTAATTATAGACCAGTTGCGAATTTGTTTCGACCATCTGTTTGGGTTTAGAGATCTTGCTTTTTCATAAACAAAAATTCTGTTAGATAAAATTTTACGATCTAATCCTTCGTGACGTTCATGCGGTGTAACAAATTTTATACCACTATGATGATGAATATTGTTGTACCAATATACAAATTTTGTAACCCACGCTTTGGCCTGATCTATGCTTGTAAATGGCTTGCTTGGATATTCAGGGCAATATTTAAGTGTTTTAAATAGAGCCTCAGAATATGCATTGTCATTACTAACAGATGCTCTACTAAACGATGGTATTATTCCTAATTTTTGCAGAGTTGCTAACATAACGCTGCCTTTCATGGGGCTACCATTATCTGCATGTAGGGTTAGCTGTGATTTATTAATACCCTCAACATTACAGGCTTCAGTAATAACTACAGATGCTAGCTCTGCTGCTTGTTCTGCAAAAATATCAAACCCAACTATTTTCCTACTATAAATATCCATAATTAAATATAAATAATAAAACATCCCTTTTACTACAGTTTGCAAATATGTTATATCCCATGACCAAATGTAATTAGGTGCCGGTGCTATTAGTTCTGGTTTCTTTCTGATTGTTCTAGGCTTGGATTTACCTCTATAAGTATTTAGATTGTGTTCCTTTAATACCCTATAAAAACTAGATTCAGATGCAATATAAGAACCTTGATCAGCAAGTGTTGGTACAATCTGCGCAATAGCTAAATCTCTATATTCTGGTAAAGTTGATACCTCTATAATTTTATTTCGTTCTATTTCGGTTAATTTATTACCTGGAATTCTGTTAGAATAATTTCTACCATCATCTAAATTATCTTTCTTTAACCAACGTTGAAATGATCTAACAGTAAAACCCAACACCTCACATGCCTTATGTTTTCTTGCGCCGCTATTACAAGCCTTTGTAAGCAAATATATAGCAGTTGCTTTATCAGTTGCTGCTATTCGTCGTCCTTTAGATCCCCCCAAATCAACGCAGCTTTTTTTTGGAGAATTAAAAGAGCTGAAGCTTCAGCTAAGGCTCTATCTTTTCTATTTAATTCTGATTTTAATTTTTTAAGATCTTTTTCTAAATGTAGATATTTATTTTTATATTCATTGTTTTGTATTGGTGCAAAACTGTTAAGACATTGTTGTTTCCATTCTTGTAAATTTGTTGCATAAATACCTTGCTCACGACAATACGTTCCTAATTCTGTATCTGTTAGAGCATTAGTATCTATAATGGCTTTAAATTTATCTTCAGCAGTAAGACAATTAGAAACAGGTTTTTTAATTGTTGCGATCGACATAGGGTTATCCTTTCTATTCACAGAATTATATTTTTTTAGCCAATTATAAAGTGCAGTTTTAGAAATACCTTCCTTATTAGATAATTCTAATACAGAAGGGCCTCTAGGTTGAAGCAATTTCATAACCATAATTTTTTTAATATCTTCAGAAAAATGATTTTTCGGAATCATTTATTTACCTCATCACCCCATAAAGTTATTTAACTTCTAAGGCGACAAGTTTCCTGAAACAGAGGGCTAGCGTTCCCTTACCCAAGTATGCAAAGTCGCTTCTGGAATGCCTAGACTTTTAGCTGACCCTGTAATATTTGAAGATTCTAGAGCTAATTTGATCGCTTCTCTTTTAAATTCATTAGTATATGTTTTATTACACTTCTTAGTCATTTCTATAACACCTCATTTGTTCACATATTTTAACAAATTGGTGTCCGCTAAGTTAGGGGAAGATTATTTTTATTTTTTCCAGTAATTCATAAATATTTCCGCACAAATTGTATTTATTACCTGCCATTGGTAATCAATTT
>CAIKKE010000097.1 GCA_903827925.1 uncultured Francisellaceae bacterium | reverse complement strand
TAGATATACTTGATTAGCAATTTGCAATACCATAATTTGCACAATCACCGCTTGTAAGTCTTTACGCTCTTTTAGCTCTTCTAATTCAAAAACTACTAGATCATTACTTAGATCTACATTAGATCTTCCTTCAAAAAATCTACCGTAAGAACCATGTTTAGTGTATGGAAATAACATTTTAGCTAACTTTTGTGCCTCACTACTTTTCTGTAAACTTAAAAATTCAGCAATATGAGAAATGCTAGCTTGATTTTTATGAGTCATCCAAACACTAAACATTGCTTCTTCTAGCAAAGAATTTTCTAAATCACTCGTTCCTTGAGTTGGAGCTGCCATCAGATATAATACCGATTTTAACATCGAAAGTGCATCTGTTGCCTCTTTAGGATCATCTGCTGGAATGCTACTAAATGGATTAATACAAATTGGTGAATGCGTGCTAAATTCTATAAATGTACCACCAATTAATTTGCAAACTTTTTCATAACTACGTCCAACATCTAATACTACAGATCGACCACCTCTTGCGATATTACATAAAATAAGTTCTGCCATAAATACTGATTTACCCGATCCTGATTTGCCAGCAATCGACACATTAAAATTGCCGCCCCTGTTGGCATTGGAAAATGGATCCCAAAAAAATATTTGCCCACGACGCCCTACTAACAGCATGTTAGGACTATTGTTCCCATGCCATTCACCTTGAATGGGTAAAAGTTTTGTAGGTTCAGTAGATAATGTGGTTTTAGTTTTACCAAATAACACTTGATCAAATATAATACCTTCTCCCCAACTCATAGGTAAACAAGCTAAAAAAGTTAACAAATTAGTATAGTTTTCAGGAACCATTTCCCAACCTTTATTTTTTAACATAGTAATGGTTTTTTCAGTATGTTCAGCAATATTAGATGAATTGGAAAATAACAAGATCGCAAATTGAGTTCTTACAAACCTATGATTATCAGAGACTTGCGCGCGTACATAACCCCATTCCAAAGCTTCTTCTTTAATCGAGGGAATCCATTTAGCAATAGGGGTTGCTGCCATTTTTTCAGCATTCGAGCATTTAGTCATCATGTTGGCTTTTAGTAATGCCTCATTGCTAATATGTACTCCATAATGCAACATAAATGGACAAGGTATTTGTCTACCGTCTTCAAAAAAACTCCCAATAAATTGACTCATCTCACTTAAACACCATTGATCTGGATATTTTTTGGGAGCAAGGATTTGAATAGCGTGTTCATCATTTAAATTGCGGATTTTGATTTGTTCTTCGGTTAATTTAATACAAGTGTTAGGTTCTAACATTTGTTTGGAAATCGGATCATATGGATCATATTCCGGATCTGCTGGGGTAAGGCTTGAAGATGGGTTTAGCCAATCATATAATTGGACAATAAATTCTTTAGCACCTATTTCTCGAATAGGCATACCAATATCTGTAAAAATAGTTAGTATTTTAGTTTTTAATTGATTTAAATTTTTAACTCTTATAGCGTCTAAATTAGCGCCAGGCACTGAAACACTAATTAATATAGAGATATTACGGGTAACAAAGTCAGTTTTTTCTTTAATTAAAGCTTTTTCTTCCAAAAACTTCCGTCGCTTGTTGGTTAGCTTTTGGAATAATTCACCTTTATCGGCTCTAGCATCAGACCAACTCTTTAGTAATGGTGAAATCTTAGGACTTGCTAACAATAAAAATTGAATATTAGAATTAAGAGGCAACACACTTTTGAACAAGTCAGTGAATTGCTTCTCTATTTCTGAAGAAGAACCTAGTAATGGTGATCCAACAAAAACCATTCCAACGCTATTTTTATTGACAAATAATTCATTTTCTTCGTCATATGCCAAATAAGGCAAAAACTTAGATAATGCTGGCCTTTTAATCGCGTTAATGACTTTTTTTAGATCTTGATCATCAAAAAATTCTTGCGATGATTCGTTGAGACCAAGTAAATTTTTTAATGAATGTCTTGTAAACATTTTAGCACTATTATGTAATATTTTCTTTAACATGCTCACCTTCTTTGTTCCACCCAAGCGCCTTTTTCTAATACTTTATGTACATATTGAGCTTCTATATATCCGTCTTGAG
>CAIKKE010000096.1 GCA_903827925.1 uncultured Francisellaceae bacterium | reverse complement strand
GCTATTAAAATTTTATTTTTTGCTCCAGGCTTTTCAATTACCAATTTGGGCAATAAATATCCTGGAAGAATTGCAGCTAATTCAGTATAAATTTTTTTAGCTTGTTGTAAGTTTACTTCAAAATGTTCAGCTCCGATTACAGGATCTAATATATGTAAATAATAAGGTAATACTTTTAGGTCGAATAATTTTTTACTTAATTTAGCTAGAGTTACAGGGTTATCATTAATATTTTTTAATAAAACTGATTGATTTAATAATATAATTTTGTTTTTATTTATTTTATTAAAATATTTAGCAACTTCTGTATTTATTTCATTAGGATGATTGCTATGAATAACTAATACGATTTTTAATCTAGATTTAGAAAAAATATTAATTAAATCTTTTTCTAGCCTAGATGGTAATACTATAGGTACTCTTGAATGGAGCCTGATAGTAGTTAAATGCGGAATATTTTCTAGAGTATTTAACAATTTTTTGAAATATTTATTTGGAGCTAACAAAGGATCTCCGCCGCTTAAAATTACTTCTTCAATGCTATTGTCATTATTAATATAATTAATAATTTGCTTTAAATTATTACCGCTTGCTATATTGTGAGTGTAAGGAAAATTTTGGCGAAAACAGTATCTACAATGAATAGCGCAAGATTTATTACTTAAGAGCAACACCCTACCATGATATTTATGAATTAATCCTGGGATATAATTAAATGCTTTTTCTTGTAATGGATCTTTTACATAATTATTAAAATTTTTTAGATTAAGATTTGGATTAATCAAAAAATCTATATTTGGTAAAAGTTGCAATAATAATGGATCATTAATATCATTTGGTTTAATTCTGTTTACAAAACTTTTAGTAACTAATAATGGAAATTTTAAATTATAAATTTCTGAATTTAAGTTATTATTATTAAATAAAGTTAAATCTACGTCTAGATTTAATAATTTAAATAACTCTGAAAAAGTTTTTATTGTATGTTTTAATTCTAATTGCCATTTGCTCATAACAGAGTATTTTGTAGGATTAATAAATTATTACAAGATTAGAATAAGTAATTTAAGAGGAAATTTTATGGTTGCATATAGCACAAATGAATTTAAAGCTGGATTAAAGATTATTTTGGAAGGAGAGCCATATGTTATTATAGAAAATGAGTTTGTAAAGCCTGGTAAAGGGCAAGCTTTTAGTCGAGTTAAGTTTAAAAATCTTAAAACTGGTAGAATTATTGATAAAACTTGTAAATCTGGAGAATCTGTAGAAGCTGCAGATGTAGTAGATTTATCTTTACAGTATTTATATACAGATGGTGATGTATGGCATTTTATGGATTTAAATAGTTATGAACAATATGAAATAAATACTTCAATAGTTTCAGATTCAACTAAATGGCTTAAAGAACAAGATATTTGTTTGGTTACTCTTTGGAATAACTCTGCAATTATGGTTACTCCTCCTAATTTTGTGAATTTAAAAATAGTAGATACCGATCCAGGAATTAAAGGAGATACTTCAGGCGGAGGCAGTAAGCCAGCTACCGTGGAGAGTGGGGCAGTTATAAAAGTACCTTTGTTTATTCAGATTGGGGATATTATAAAAATTGATACTAGAAATGGGGAATATGTTTCTAGAGCCAAGTAATAGTGCCCAAGTGATAGTTCCCAAGTAATAGTTGCCCAAGTAATGGTGGCCAAGTAATAGTGCCCAAGTGATAGTTCCCAAGTAATAGTGAATATAGATAGTAGATAAATTTAAGTATGATTAGTTGGCAACCAAATAATCTTTCAGTCATTCACGAAAGAGCAGCTTTATTATCTAAAATTAGAGAATTTTTCAAGCAAGAAAATGTTCTTGAAGTAGATACTCCATTATTATGTAGATATGCAGGTACTGCAGTGCATATAGATCCTTTTGTTTGTAAAAATCTAAAAGATAATTTAGATTATTTATTAGATAATAAGTTAAGTGAACAAGTAAATCATAATTTAAAATTTTTGCAAACTTCTCCAGAATATGCAATGAAAAGATTATTAGCCGCAGGTAGTTCAGATATTTTTCAGATCTGTAAAGCATTTAGAGCTAACGAAATAGGTAAATTGCATAATCCAGAATTTACGATGTTAGAATGGTATCGTTTAGGATTTGATCATTATAAATTAATGGAAAATGTTAGTAATCTATTGTTATTTGTTTTAGCAACTAAAGATACCAAGTATGTTATTCATAAACAAAGTTATCGAGAATTATTTATTAAATATTTAAACTGTGATCCAATTGTTGCAAATTTAATTGAATTAAAAAAGTTAATAATTAATAATATTAATTTATCTAGTGATTTTTTAGATGATCTTGATATGCAAGGTTGTCAAGAGTTGTTGTTCAATCATTTTGTAGAACCAAATTTTATGGGTGATAATAAAATTTGGTTTGTTTATGATTATCCTAAAGAGCAAGCTGCTTTAGCTAAAATTGTTATGGATCAAAATCAAGATCAAGTAGCAGAACGATTTGAAGTTTATATTAATGGAATTGAATTGGCTAATGGTTATCATGAATTATTAGATGTACATTTACAAAAAAAAAGATTTTTAAAAGAACAATTAATAAGAAAAACATTAAGTAAATTATCCATTCCGATAGATCATTATTTTATAGCGGCATTAGAACATGGTTTGCCTTCATGTAGTGGGGTTGCGTTAGGGATAGATAGATTATTGATGTTAAAAATTAAAGCAAAATCTTTAGAAGAAGTTATATTATTTCCTTGGGATATCGCTTAAAGTTTAACGGCTACTTATACAGATTAAATGACTTTTCTTAAGTTTGTTGTTTAAGCTCTGTTATTTCTTTTATTGATAATTTGGTAATTTTACTTATCAAATTAATATCCATACCTTCCAGTAGCATAGCAAGAGCAGTTTCTTTTTTACCTTGCAATATGCCTATAACTTTACCCCTGGTTTCGCCTCTAGCTTCACCTCTAGCTTCACCTATAATTATGCCTTTATCCTCACCTTCTTTTAACCATTTATTTGCTAATGTACCCATAACCCCCCCAACTAATTTGATGCTATGTAGTTTCTCGATAAATTCATCTAATTTTTTTATATTTGCTGTATGTACTATATAGTATAATATACCTTCTATATATAATAATAAATTTTCATTAAAATCAAGATTTTCGGTTAAATTATTAATTAACTCAATTAAATCTTCAACTACTAAATATAAATCTTTATCACGAATATGCTTTTGTGACCATTCAAGTAATCCAATAAATTTGTGTTTTTTAAGATCTTCATCTGGGATCTGGGTAATATCAACTAAATGCGCAGGTTCGATTAAAGTTTTTAGCGCAAAATTACTATCGTAAAATAAATCTAAAATATTTAAGCTATATGGGTAAGGCTTACGTGTACCATTATAAAATACTATGGGAAATACTATCGGTAAATGAGTAGCTTTAGGATGCAATAGCAAATGATTTTCCATTATAGCTACTTGATAATGTAATAGCTTAAGTGGCATAAACATTAACGGTTTGGTTTGATGCTCTATTAGAAAACAAATATAACCATTTGCGCCATCTAACATAGTAACTTCATAAACTATATCACTTAAATGTTCTTTTAATTTAGGATCTATATATGAAGTATCGCTAAATGTAATCAGGTTTACATTAAATTTAGATAAGATCTCTTGAGGAACATAAGTTTCTAAAAAATCTCTAGCAATCTCAATATTTTTTAAAGATTTTCTAAAGGCTTTATCATGAGGATTATGAATTTTACTCAAAAAAGTAATTCCTAATGTTTTTAAACTTAGTTACAAGCTAATATCTAAATATTTAAATATCTAATATTTATTTTAATTTTACTTGATTATAAATTTAGAGCCATCAATATTTTTTTAATAAATATTTTATATAAATTTATGTGAAAATCTGATTGGGTGTTTTTGTAAAATCAAAATCATAAGAAATCATTTATTAAAAATGGACATCTATAGGATATATAAAATCAGGCAGAAATATATTTAGCATATTTTGCATGCCAAGCTTGAAACATTAAAATTCCCCATAAATCAAATTCATGATTTTTATTGCCAGATAAATGTTGTTGTAATCTAGTGTGAATTATTTTTGGATCGAACAATCCTTGATTTTCTATGGTACTATAGTTTAATAAATCTAAAGCCCAACTACGTAAATCAGTTTTCAACCAAGATCCTATAGGTAACCCAAAACCCATTTTGGTTCTGTCAATTAAATTGCGAGGTAAATATTTCAATAAAACTTGTTTTAAAATCCATTTCTGTTCATTGCCTCTGATTTTAAAATTCATTGGCAAATTCCAGGCAAATTCAACTAAACGATGATCAAGCAATGGTTCTCTAGCTTCTAATCCATACGCCATGCTTGCTCTGTCAACTTTAGTTAAAATATCATCTAACAAATAATTGTTAATATCTAAAAATTGCATTTTTTCAACAATATTATTGATTTTGTTAACAGTTGGTCTTTCTCTAAGGTAAACCAGATCTGGGTTTAAGATGGAATTATTAGCAACATTTTTCATGGGATGGTTGTTGTGCCAAAAACTTACTAAATAATTATAACAATCTATTTTATTATTAAACAATAAAATACTTGCTAATTTGTATAATTTTTCTCCAAATTGATTAATTTTGATAAGTTTATTAATTAAATTCCAATTTTTTATAGAAATAGCTTGAATTAATAAAACTAATAAATTTCTTAGATTTTTAGGCATCCAAGCAATTTTATTCAGCATATTGTTGCAAAAATAATATCGATTATATCCGGCAAACAATTCATCTCCACCATCTCCAGATAATGATACTATAACTTTTTGTCTTGCTAATTTAGCAACTAATAATGTTGGAATTTGAGAGGAATCCGCAAATGGTTCATCATAAAAATTTGGAAGTTCGTAGATTAATTCTAAAGCTTGATTGGGATCTAAAATTAACTCTTGATGATCTGTGCCTAAATGTTGAGCAACATTGCTAGCAAAATTAGCTTCATTATAATTTTGATCTGTAAATCCTATGGTAAAAGTCTTAATTTTACTGCTAGAATTAGCTTGCATTAAAGCTACAACTAAAGAACTATCTATGCCTCCCGAAAGAAATGCTCCTAACGGAACATCTGAAATCATCCTTATATTAATAGAGTCTTTTAATAAATTGTGTAGCTTTTCTATAGCTAGTTGTTCCGAATAAATATATTGTCTATTAGCAATAATCTCTCCTAAATCCCAATATTTAAATTTAACCAATTTTTGTTGCTTGTTAATGGTTAAAATAGTAGCTGGATCTAATTTATAAATATCTTTGAAAATACTATAAGGAGTAGGAACATAATTTAAAACTACATATTTACTTAAAACTTGTAAATCTATGGTACCTTTCCAAGACGGGTGAATAAAAAAACTTTTAAGTTGCGAACCAAAAAAGAATATATTATTCAATTGTCCAAAATACAGTGGTTTTACTCCTAATCGATCTCTAATTAGTACCAATTCTTCTAATTCATTGTCCCAAACAGCTATAGCAAACATTCCAATAAATTTAGAAACTGCAAGTTTTATCCCCCATTCCTCAAATGCTGCCAAAATAACTTCTGTATCGCTATGTCCTTTAAATTGATGCCCTAAATTTATAAGTTCTTTTTGAATAGATGAAAAGTTATATACTTCACCATTATATATAATCACAAATCTACCAGAACTAGAATGCATGGGTTGTTTACCAGTAGGAGTTAAATCAATAATAGCTAGCCTGCAATGTGCTAAAGCTAGTCCTTTTTCTGGATTAACCCAAACAGCTTGTAGATCAGGACCACGATTTTTAATATTATCCGCCATTTTAATGGCTATATTAGTTAGTTCGTCAGTGTTGTATTTTGATGAAAAGTCCCAAAAACCTGTTAAACCACACAATTTACAATATCCTTGATTGATTGAATTAATTAAACATTATTAAAGAAGATAAATAGAATAATTTTGGTATTCTCAAGTATGAAATAAAATTTTTTCTCCCATTTTAATTATTTGATTAGGAGCAAAATTCAAGCAAAAATCAAGCTTATGATTTTCAAATAAAATGATTACTGTAGATCCTAATTGAAATAACCCCATTTCATTACCGCGGTTAAAAGTTAAATTTAAATGGTAATAATCCCAAACTTGAATAGTCTTAGGTTTATCAGAAATTACTTCTCCATGCCATTGAGTCGCTATACTACCAACTACCATAGCCCCTACTAAAATAATTGCAATTTTCCCTAATTCACTATCAAAAATATTAATAACTCGTTCATTAATAGTAAATATATTCGGCATTTTTTTTACAATAATTGGATTAACTGAGAATAATTTTCCTGGAACATAAATCATTTGTTTAAGAGTTGCTGTAATTGGCATATGGATCCTATGATAATTATGCGGAGCCAAGTAAATAGTTAAAAATTTACCATTCTCGAAAATTTGACTATTTACACTATTTGTTTGATTTGCCAATAGATCTTTTAAAGATAAATTTTTTTCTTTTGCTTGGATTAAAGCATTGTCATTTATATCTCCATATTCGGAAATATAGCCATCACAAGGACTAACTATAATTTTATGATCGGGATTTATTCTTCTAACATCATGCTTTAGTTTTCTAATAAAAAAATCATTAAAATTCTTATATGCAAAAGGATCAGATTGTTCAGCTTCTTGTAAATTAATCGCATATTTTCGAATAAAACTATAAATTAATATATTTTTAATCCATTTAACATGACAATTAGCTAACATCTTAGCTAATTTATTAATTTGATCATGAGGTAATAATTTTTGTAACCATAACATATTTGTTTAATATAAAAGTTATTTTATATTTTGTCCATGTAAGTACTAAAAGTTCCAGTATAGGTAGGTAATACTTTTATATTAAGATCGGTATAAACTAAATTGTTAAATGATTTACCAACTTTCATTAAAGCCCATTCAAAATATTTACCTTTATGATCATTACAAGACAAAATGCATTTATTTGATAAACGTAAAAGAAAATTACGTTTAGATACTAGCCATTCAGAATGATAATTCCAATTAGTGTGAGGTTCATGTTTTATAATTGCGGTTGGTTGGTAATCTAATAAAATTTTTATTACATCATCTAAGTTTTTTTCTGGACTGTAACGTCCAGTTATTTTCATTATATATATTTTATTATTATTAATAATTTTACTTATAGCATATTTAATTGTTTGTGCTTCTCCATATCCTTTACCTTTAAGTGGTTTATGCTTGATTTTTAATGAAAAATATTGAATATTTGGACTGTTTTTTAAAATATCATTAAAAGGATTGCCATATCCAGAGCTCTCAATAGCTATTACTTTATATGGTAATTTTGACCATTGTTGTAAACATTTTCTATAGTCTTCTATTCGTGTTGCAATATCTTTTCTATTCACATAAATAGTGTCACCTACATCTATTGTCATGGTTAATAAAACTATAAAATTATTTTTAATAAAATTATGGTGTTTATCTTGTTCAATATCCTTTTTAATTTCCGAAATAAATATAGATTTTTTAACAGAAATTTTAGGATTGATTTTTTTTAATAAAAATAAAAATCCAATAATGAAAACAATAATTAATATAAGTAGAATAATCGTCGGATTAATTCTAATATTATCAAATTTGTTTAAGATTTTCATTTATAGGATCCTTTGTGAATTATTTGTAATAAAATTTTTTGGTATATTTGATTTAACAAAAATTACAAGTTAATATGTTAAATTGTTTATTATAAAGAGTCAATTTATTAAAATAATTAAATACTTAACTTAAATATTTAATAAGATTCATATTAAGGTGCATATTATGCTTAAAAACTCTAATAATTCAAATAAACTTAGTAATTTAATTTGGATAGATTTAGAAATGACTGGATTAAATCCGGATTTAAATCATATTTTAGAGATAGCTATGGTTATTACTGATCCAAATCTAAATATTATTAGCGAACCTTTTAATCAGATTATTCATCAACCAGCAGAAAATTTAGTTAACATGGTAGATTTCGTTAAAAATATGCATATTAAAAATGGATTGTTACAAATATTAACTCAAGGGTTGGATATATTAACGATCGAGAATATGGCGTTAGAATTTATTAGCAAATATGTTGAATCTCATGGATCTCCAATGTGCGGAAATAGTATTTGTTTAGATAGAAGATTTTTATTTAGATATATGCCACGTTTAGAACAGTATTTTCATTATAGAAATTTAGATGTCAGCACAGTAAAGAATTTAGGATTATATTGGTTCCCAGAAAAAGTTAAGTTTTTTAAAAAATCTGATAGCTCACATCGAGCTAAAGATGATATTTTAGAATCTATTAATGAATTGAAATTTTATCGAGAAAATATATTTATTAAATAAAAATATAAACATAAATTTATAGTATTTTTTATATTAATTTTAGGATAATTTTAATTTTATAATTATTTAATATAACTAAAGCAAAATAAACAATAGATAGGAGCTTTAGTGTATGAATAAATATAAATTAATTTCTTCAGGTTTTTCATTAATAGAATTATTGATAGTTATTGCCATTGTCGGTATTTTATTAAGTATAGGCATACCTTCTTATAGTCAATATATTATTAAAGCCAAAATGTTAGAAGTATTTACTTTGGCAGATGCTCACAAATTAAAAATCATAGAAGAAATTATGTATGGTTATAATGCTGATGAAATTAATAATAATGTGATTAACGATCCAAATAAATTAGTAACCAAATTAGAATATTTTATTAATCCTCAAGAAAAACAATATATGTTTAAAATAACTCCTAATATTCAAAATCTTGGAATTAAATTATTTAATAATGTTCCTTTAGTTGTAGAATTTAAAGCAACTCAAGAGGTTGAAAATAATATGATATCGTGGAATTGCCAATATACTAAAGGATACTCAGACTTTATGCCTAAGAATTGTAAAGATAATATATAGTTGAATATACACTTTATGATCAGTTATTTCCTACATAAATTTAATCGTTTATCGCATGCGTAGTTAGAATATGCCTTCTAGAATCTGTAGGGAAATGAATGTTTACATCGGTGTATAATCACTAAAATAAATCATTAAATTAATTGATATTGCACGTAATTTAAATTCATTATTTAATAATTTAAATTTTTATTAATAATAACAACTAAAGTATAATAAATATAATAAAGGAGCCTTATATGCATAGTACTAAAATTCACGTTAAAAATTTACATGGAAAAAAACGTTATTGCGTAGCTGCTTCCAATAAAGAGGTATATCTTACCGATAAAGAAGCAGGCATCATTACTTGTTTAGTAGATGGATTAAGGCCAAAAGAAATTGCATGGAAATTAACTACTAGCTTGAATACAGTAAATACTCATTTAGCAAATATTAAAATTAAATTAGGTTGTATAAGTATTTTTCAATTAGGCTTAGTCTTGGGAAATTTAATGGCCAACAATAGCAATGTTTTTGCTGATACAAATTAAGTTGATTAATAATAATTAATTTCAAAAATGGATAAAACTAAATTTTTAGCCAAAATAAATGGAGTATTTATAAAATTATTATTATTATATATT
>CAIKKE010000095.1 GCA_903827925.1 uncultured Francisellaceae bacterium | reverse complement strand
CGGATACTATAGATATATGAAAGAAGTGTTAACTCAGAGAGATATTGTTAGCGCTGCTGAAGCTAGAGGTGAAGCTAGAGGTGAAGCTAGAGGTGAAGCTAGAGGTGAAGTTGAGGGTAAAGCCGAAAAAGCAAAAACAATAGCTAAAAAAATGTTAAAAGAAAATATGGATCTACAGTTGATTGCCAAATTAACAAATTTAACTATAGATGAAATTAATCGATTAAAAACATAATAGTTATCTCAGGTTCTGTCGCGAATTTTTCTGTTAATTTCTGCGATTTTTGCCTCACAAGGGCGGTCTGTTATTGGGATGGTTTGTTTGGGTGGGGGCACTATTAGATTCGGTGGGGGAAATAACAAGGGCAGGTGAAGCAGGTTCAGGAGTAGGTGTATCAGGAGGAGGAGGAGGATAAGTACTCTCCTCTAATCTTTTAAGTGTTTTAGCGGATACACTAATTCCATAGTGTTGTTGTTTTATTCTCTTAAGAGCACTCAGGAGTTCATTGTTACCATTATAAGATTTTGAATCTGAGTGATGCGGGTTTGGATTTAATTTATTTATTAAATGGTCCAATGTTTGTTGATATTCTTGTTTTTTTTCTCCTAATGCATTTATTTTTTCTTCTAAATTTTTTGTAATACTTTCTACATTTTCTTTGCTTAAACCACCAATAGAAATTTCATTGGTCGCATTGTCATTTGCTAATTTTTCTATAATTTTCACCAAAATGTCTGTATTTTTATCCGGTATTTTTATAGTGCTTCCTGTGGCAGTTTGTTCAAAAGTAGCTACTACATTGTTGCTTTTGTCTTTTATTTTATAAGAAGCAGAACTTGTTGAGCTGCTTTTTTCTTCTGTTGATGGTGTTTCTAATTCATATTTTTCTGGATGTTCTGCTATTATTGATTCTATAATTTTTTTAAAATGGTTATCATCTGGTTCTTGAGTTGCAGAATCTACAGGTGTCGCTGAAGCTGTAGTAACGTTAATAGTGGGTGATGATTTTTTCATAAATTCTAGATTAATATTATTTACTGCAAGAACTGGAATATTTATGTTATATTGGTTGATTAAATTCACAAGTAGTTGTAAGGTTTCAAGTTCCAATGATTCTAATATTTTTGTATGATTAATTTTTTCAATAAAAACATTTAAATCGTTTGTGGGTTGTTCTTTTGATTCTTTTTTCAGGATTTTTACATATCTTAAAAAAATCTTGTTTAAATTTTGATTTTGAAAGCCTGGAGTGTCTGCGGAATATATAAGATGGTTTATAATTCCAGGTATTATTAGTTTAAATTTTTCATCAGAAATTTTGCCTGTTTGGGTAATAATTTCGCTGAACAATTTAGGTGTACAACCTGCGAATTGTAGTTCTTCTGGTAAGCCTGATAATTCTTCTAGATATTTGTTAAAAAATTTATCATTTAAATTTAAAAATTTCAAAAAGTCTTCACCTAAATTGTCTTTTAATGCTCCTATTTTAATCCCGTTCTTTCCTAATAAATCTAAAATTTTTTTAGCTTGTCTATCTTTGATTGGAGATTTTGAGGTAAAAAAACTGTATTCACTGTCAGGTAACAACCCTTTAATGAAACCCACAATTTCCTTGAATTTGGTGGTGGGTTGGGGGGGTCCTGGTATTATACCTTGGAATTCGTTCGGGGGTTTTGTTAAAAAAGATTGAAAATTTTTAATGTAATTATTTAAATTTGTAGGTGTTGGTTCAATATTCATAGTTATATTTTTAGCTTTAAGTTCTTTAAATGTATTTTCTATTCCTTGGTTTTTAATTTTTTCATAAAATAACTCTTCTCGAATTTTATGTTTTTTCAGTCCAGGTAAATTTGATAGGGTTTTCCGTAAAAATTCAAACATTATATCTAACCTTAATTAAATGAATAATAATTTAACTTAATTTTTAATTTAAATTAATCTATGCATAATCTAACTATAAATCATTAAAACTTATTCCTTACATATAT
>CAIKKE010000094.1 GCA_903827925.1 uncultured Francisellaceae bacterium | reverse complement strand
TAACTAACATAATTATATTATAATATAATTATGTTAGTTATAAATTAGGTTAATAAATTAAAACTTAAGATAAAGCTTTAATTTTTAAACATAATCTACTTTTATGACGATTAGCTTTGTTTTTATGAATTAAGCCTTTATTAACTAATTTATCTAAAACTGAACTTGCTAAACCAAGCTCAGATTTGGCTAATTCTAAATTTTTATGGCCTATTGCGGTTAGTACTCTTTTTAAATAAGTACGCATACTTGACTTTTGACTACTGTTAAGCAATCTTCTTTTTTCATTTTGACGGATTCTTTTTTTAGCTTGAATTGTATTTGCCAATTTAGCACCTATTATTATGTTATACTATGAATATTATACTTAAAAACTACTCTCATGTAATCTTAAAAGATTATATAAAGTAATTCTTTCATAATAATTAAATCTTGTCAATTTAGTTATTAACTAATGAAATTAATTTACTTATTTAGTTTGATGATTTATACTGATTATAATAATTTAAATTAATTTAATAATGAATTATCAATAATCATAGGGTATAATTGTTGTCAAACAGATAAACTCGGTTTTTTAACTTAAAAATCTAATTATTTATGTATGGCTAATAATCATCAAGAATCATTATCGTCTGCATTAATGCAAGAAAATAGATCATATACAACTAATGCTAACCTAACCAAAAATTCCTTAACCTCTGGAGCTGTCACAGTAATATCTAGGATCACTGGTTTTATTAGAGATATGATAACTGCTAATTTATTTGGAGCAACTGTTGGTTACGATGCATTTATTTTAGCATTTAGGATCCCTAACTTAATGAGACGTTTATTTGCAGAAGGTGCGTTCTCTCAGGCATTTGTACCTATATTGGCAGAATATACTGAACAAAAGACTAGCTCTGAAATTAAATTATTTATAGCAAAAATAGCTGGTAATTTAACGTTGATTTTATTAATAATAACAACTCTAGGAATATTCTCTGCTCCCATATTAATTAAACTTTTTGCTCCTGGATTCAATTCAGAAGCTTTAGGAACTAATGAAAAATTAGTAACTGCAAGCTTAATGCTTAAAATTGTATTTCCTTATATTTTTTTCATTTCTTTGACTGCATTAGCCGCCGGGATCTTAAATTGTTATCATAAATTTATCGCTCCAGCATTTACTCCTGTATTATTAAATTTAAGCTTAATCTTCTGTAGTTTATTTTTATCTAACAAAATAAAACCTGCTGAATTAAGTTTAGCAATAGGAGTTTTAATTGCCGGAATATTACAATTAGGATTTCAACTACCTTTTTTAGCAAAATTGAATTTATTACCTAAATTAAAAATTGATTGGCAAGATCCCGGGGTTAAAAGAATATTATTATTAATGATTCCAGCAATTTTAGGAGCTGGAATTAGTCAAATTAATATTTTGATAGATAGTATATTTGCTTCATTTTTAACCACTGGAAGTATAACTTGGCTATATTATGCAGATCGCTTAATGGAATTTCCATTAGGAGTATTTGGAGTTTCTTTTGCTACAGTTATTTTACCACAATTATCTAGAAATTTTGCTAACAAACATTATTCTCAATTTAATGAAGTATTATCTTGGGGGGTAAAATCTGCGTTATTAGTCGGGCTACCGTCTAGTATAATATTACTCTTATTAGCTAAACCAATTGTTAGCTCTTTATTTTTTACAGGAAAATTTACAGCTTATGATGTCATTATGTCAAGCAAATCTTTGATGGCTTATGCTTTTGCAGTTGTTGGAATAATGCTGGCTAAAATTTTTGCCAGTGCTTTTTATGCAATCGGCGATCTTAAAACCCCTCTTAAAATTGGTGGAATAATTTTAATTTCGAATATAATTCTAAATAGCATATTAACTTCTTATTTGGGGCATGTAGGTATTGCATTAGCAACATCTATTGTATCAATTCTACACGCATTCATGTTATATATTGGGTTATCTAAAAAAGGAATTAAATTGCTAAATTTAAAATTGTTTTACCTAAGATTATTAATATCTTGCTTAATATTGACTGGTTTTACCTTGATTTATATACCATTAGATTCTAGTTGGTTAGAATGGAAAATAGCATATAAAATTTTCAAGCTCAGTGAAATATTATTTTTAGGATTAATTATCTATATGGGTACATTATGGTTTTGTGGCTTTAGATTAAAAAATATTTTAGTTAGTGGTGATTATTAATGAACAATACAACCGAGCGTAAACAAAATGACCAACAAAATAATAAACAAAATGGCCAACAAAATGACCAACAAAATGGCCACCAAAAAAATTTTGTTTATAAAGATACTTTAAATTTACCTATTACCAATTTTCCAATGAAAGCTAATTTAATAAATGAAGAACCTAAGATTTTAGCCATTTGGGAAAAAATAGATTTATATAATGCTTTACAAGATCTACATAAAAATGATCCAATTTTTGTATTTCAAGATGGCCCACCATATGCAAATGGAAATATTCATTTAGGGCATGCTTTTAATAAAATTTTAAAAGATTTCGTAGTTAAAACTAAAAACTTAAGTGGCTATAGAGTACCTTTTGTTCCTGGTTGGGACTGTCATGGTCTTCCGATTGAAATTCAAGTAGAAAAAAAACTTAACAAACAAAGTCATCAATTAAATCCAACTGCTTTTATTAATAAATGTCGAGAATATGCAACCCAACAAATTAATAACCAACGACAACAATTTATTCGTTTAGGAATTATTTGTGATTGGCAACATCCGTATATAACTATGGATTTTAAATTTGAAGCAGCAGTTATTAGGACTCTAGGAAAAATCTTAGCAAATGGACATATAATCAGAGGGGATCGTCCTGTTCATTGGTGCTTAAATTGTAGTTCAGCATTAGCAGAAGCTGAAGTTGAGTATAAAGATAAATTATCTCCTTCTATATACGTAGCTTTTAAATGTAAAGATTTGAAATTAATCTTAAGCAAATTCAACTTGAATTTACATGATATTCCTAGCAATTTAAATAATATAGAAATTTTAATTTGGACTACTACACCTTGGACTTTACCTGCTAATCAAGCAGTTGCTTTAAATCCGATATTTACTTATTGTTTATTATATAGCCAACAGTTAAATAGGGCTTTTATTGTAGCTAAAAATTTAGCTCCAGAATTAGGATCTATTTTAGATCTAGATGATTATAAAATTATTGCGGAATGTAATGGAGATCAATTAGAAAATCTTAGATTACAACACCCTTTATACGATAAATTAGTCCCTAGTATATTTAGTAATCATGTAACTTTAGATGCAGGTACTGGATGTGTACATATTGCACCAGCTCATGGACTCGAAGATTACTTGGTAGGCAAAAAATACAACTTGCCTGTTGAAAATTTTATAGATAATCGTGGATGTTTTTTACCAAATACAGTTTTATTTGCAAATTTACATATTAACAAAGCAATTCCAGAAATTATTAAAATCTTACAAGAACAACAAGTATTAATAAAACATGCTGAAATCTCTCATAGTTATGCTCATTGTTGGCGACATAAAACTCCAATAATTTACATGGCGACTCCACAATGGTTTATTAGTATGGAAAAACATGGATTACGCGATAAGGCGTTAAAAGCGATAACCGAGGTAACCTGGTTTCCTTCTTGGGGACAAGCTAGAATTGAAGGAATGATGCAAAAAGATCGTCCAGATTGGTGTATTTCTCGTCAAAGAGTATGGGGGGTACCTATTCCTTTTTGGATCCATAAAGAAACCAACGAACTACATCCTAAACAATTAGAACTGCTTGAAAAAATAGCACTTCTTGTAGAACAACACGGGATAGAAGCATGGCATAATTTAGACATACAAGAATTTTTAGGTAATGATTTTGATAAATATATAAAATCCAAAGATATGTTAGATGTATGGTTTGAATCTGGGGCTGTTAGTTGTTGTATTACAGACACACATCCTGAAATGCAAAATCATGCTGATTTATACTTAGAAGGCTCTGATCAGCATCGCGGTTGGTTTCAATCTTCCCTATTAGTATCAATCGCGGCAAATGGTAATCCTCCTTATAAACAAGTGTTAACTCATGGCTTTATATTAGATGCTGAGGGTAATAAAATGTCAAAATCTTTAGGAAATATTATTTCTCCTCAAGATATAATCAATAAGTATGGCGCAGATTTATTACGTTTATGGGTTGCAACTACAGATTATAGTGGTGATCTTAAAATTTCTGAGGAGATTTTAAGAAGAGTTAGCGATGCTTACCGTAGAATTAGAAATACTATAAGATTTTTATTGGCAAACTTAAATGATTTTGATGCCAACATACACTTAATTCCTGTTGACCAAACGCTGTTGTTGGATCGCAAAATGCTGGATATTACAGTTAAATTACAAGAAGAAATATTACAGTATTATACTGAATATAAATATCATTTAGCTTATCAAAAAATTCTTAATTTTTGTGTTGAAGAATTAGGTAGTTTTTATTTGGATATTATTAAAGATAGACAATATACTTGTAAAATAAATTCTATTCCTAGAAGATCTGTACAAACTACTTTATACTATATATTAGAAGCATTAGTAAGATGGATAGCGCCAATCTTAAGTTTTACCGCGGAAGAAATTTGGCAACATATGCCTAACCGTGAAACACCTTCAGTATTTTTGAGTAGTTGGTACAATAATTGGCCAAAATTAATTAATACTAATTTAGAAAATCAGGAATTTTGGTCGGTGATTTTTACAGTTAAAAAAGAAGTGAATAAACAAATAGAATTAGCTAGAAATTCTGGAATCATTGGATCTAATCTAGAAGCAGAAATTATGATAAATTGTGATCCTAAAATTTACAAAATTTTAAATGATTTGCAACCAGAATTAAAATTTTTATTAATTACTTCAACCGTAAAACTCGAGATAAGTTCTGAACATAATCTATTAATAAATGTTACTAATTCTAAACATTCTAAATGTGAGCGTTGTTGGCATCGAGAAGCCACGGTTGATGAAAACGGTTTATGTAAACGCTGCAAGATCAATATAACAACCATGGAAGGTGAACTTAGAAAATATGCTTAAATATATTTGGATTTTGCTGATAACCGTTAGTTTAGATCAACTTAGCAAGTTTTGGGTATTGTCGCATGTAAATTATCATAATACTTTAGAATTAATCCAAACTAAATTTTTTGGATTAAATTTTTTCTTAACTTATAATACTGGTATAGCATTTGGATTGTTTCACCGATCCGCTGGTTGGCAAAATAATTTATTTTCAGGATTAACCTTGATTGCAATCATTGTCATGCTGTATTTTTTTTGCAAAAAAAATACTAATAATTTAATTAGAATTTGCATATTATTGATAATGTCTGGAGCAATTGGTAATTTTATAGATAGAATTGTTTATAAACATGTTATAGATTTTGTCGATTTATATATAATAATTAATAAACAATACTTTCACTGGTATACTTTTAACTTAGCAGATAGTTCTATTTGTTTGGGAACAATTGTCTTGATTTACCAAGAATTAAGAGGAGATCTAAAATGCGTAATTCAATAAATTCTATAACATCTTTTAGCATTGAAGAGATGCAAGATTTTCAAGATAAATTATTCGCAGTACATATAACATCCGATATTCCAAGAGCATCCAAACAAATTGCAGGAAATACTAATTTATTAAACAATTTAATTTCACATCAAATCAACCATGCACCATTAAGCAAACCAACGTTACATTGGTGTTTAGGTAGAGCTATCCCTCAATTTTATAACAACAGTTATATAGCACAACCTGAAAGAAAATCTTCAAACGAAGAACAGCAAAAATATGCAATTATTACTAAATTAAAAAATTTATTCCCTCAATTAATAAATATTAATTTTAAATATACTATTACTTTAGATGATTATTACTTAACTAATAAAGACTATGTATTAATTCCTTATAATACCAAACAGGATCCTTGGGCAATGGCAAACATTATTTATTATAATCCAGAATTAATGCCGCTTAAGCAAGCAGTAATTGATTTCATTAAAAACCAAAATGGAATAATTATAAAAGAAGAATTAGAAAAAATTTCAGATAACAATATAAATTTTTTACATAAATATGTTTTAGAGTTTAATCAAGAAAAGATTTATTACATTAGGGAAAAAGATCCATGCATATTTAACAATATTATACAAGAACTAGGAGTTTCATTTGGTACAGATGAAGAAATTGTTAGTGGATGGTTTTTAGGGTATTTTGAAGGGATCCAAGAAAAAATTACATCTTTCATTCTAGATCTAATTACTAGTAATGAAATTGAATTTGGTTATACAATAGAATACATCGAATTATTAGAATATTCTGCTAAATGTATACAAGAAAGATTATCAGATATGATAAATAATTGTCCTCGCTTTTCCGTAAACGTTAAAGAGAGATTTAATCAGCAACAAAAAAATTTTTATACATGGCTAAAAATTTATGAAATAGAAAAACATTTACATGCTAAATATAATAAAACCTTAATGGGAGCAGATAAAATATACATTAATTCTTTAATTAATAATATACATCAACCTTTAGATAGACTATTAATTTTTATAGAAAAAAACCATCATTTATTTAAACAATGTATTGAATTAAATTTAGAAAATTATTATTTAGAAAAAATATACCTTGTTGGTATAGCATTTTTTCGTAAAATTTTATTAGAAGATTTTATGCAAATGTCATGTTTTTTAAATAATCCTGGTCATATATTATTATATGTTTTAGCTCATATAAAAAATGGAGCAATCTTTGAAGCTAATAATTTAGATGCCGCTAAAATGCTAAAATTATTAAATTCAGCATTCATTAAATTACTCGATATTGCTAATCATCCAAATAATTTTTATGTTCAAAAAATATTATCTACCACCCTTAAGAATATAATTAGCATTAATTCTTATACCGATGAACCGATAATTTATGGGGGAAAAGAGGTTGTTGCATTTCTTGCCAATAAATGTGAATTTTTTAATCAATTTTTAATGTTAAACAGTAGTACTTTAAATGCCAATTATAATATTGATGATTTCCAAGAATATAATAATCAAGAGTATAATAATTTAGAGCATAAATATTCTGAAAAATTATTTCTATATAACAACAAAAAACGTTGGTTCCCTATGATTAAACCAGCTTCAACCGTAACTTTAGAAAAGAAGCGACCGCTTTTAAAATTTTTTAGCTTATAACTTTACTTCCGCTAATTTTTGCAAGATATTTATTAATAACTTCAGATACCGTCCTCTTGTCTACAGTTTTTTAAAATTTTTTCATAATTTAAATCCATTTAAATTTAACAATAATTTAAAATCTCAAATTCCAATTTCCAATTTCCAAAAAAATCCCAATTACCAAAATTCAAAATTACAAACTTTTTTA
>CAIKKE010000093.1 GCA_903827925.1 uncultured Francisellaceae bacterium | reverse complement strand
TATATTTTAATAATTTAAATATATAAATTTTACTTTTAAATCTAACTTTTTGCAGTAAATTTCTTGGTCTTGGGATCCCAGATGCAGCAATTAACAATAACCCTTGAAATAACTTAGGTTCTGATGCTGCTAAATTGATCCCAACTCGACAACCAAAAGAATGACCAATCCAAATCTTAGGTACATCTATAGGAATAGTTCCTTTAATCCAATCCATTGTTATCTCAGTATACTCTTTAATCCCCCAAACTGCCTCAAGTTTAGGTTTAGCAGTTAATCCAAATCCAGGAAAATCTAATAACCAATGCGTACCAAGATTTTTAAGATTATTTGCCATAGGTAACAAACTAACATGACTGTTGCCCCATCCATGTCCCCAAATAATATGCGGTAACTTAGAAGGATCTACATTTGGGGTTAATTTTTTATAATATATATTGCTATAATGCATATAGCATATTTTGCCTTAAATAAAATAATATTAAAAAATATTATTAACAATTATGGACTAGCTTTAAGATTAGATCCATAATTAAAGTTGTAATTAATAAAATAAATAACATTAAATAACATGGATAAGAGAAAAAAAACTGTAGCAGTATTTTTTGGAGCTAAAAGTCCCGAGCATGATGTTAGTATAGTTACTGGATTGCAGGCTATAAAAGCTCTAGATACAACTAAATATGATGCTTTACCAGTCTACATATCTCCAAATGGAGAATGGTTATATGGAGAGGAGTTATTAAATTTAAATAATTATATGCTTCCAAGTGATTTGTTAAAAAAATTACCAAAAGTTACTTTAGATTTTGCTAAAAATAAGCAATCTAATCGAGCTCAATTATTAATTAAAAACTCAAGTTTATTTAATCGTCGTAAGTTTATTGAATTTGATATTGCATTGTTAGCTTTCCATGGATTACACGGAGAAGATGGACAAGCTGCCGCAATTATGGAAATGGCAAATATCCCTTATACCGGAATGCGTCATTTTGCCTCTACTATATTAATGAATAAAGTAGCAACCAAACAAATATTATCTAGTGTCGGGATCCCTGTATTGCCTCATAAAATTATTGTGCGTCCAGCAAGTGGTGGATTTATTGTAGATGTAAAAATTTTAGAAGAAATTGTAAAACACATTCATTTTCCTTTATGTGTAAAACCTTGTAATTTAGGTAGCAGTATTGGAGTAGCCAAGGTTAATGATATTGCAGAATTAACTATAGTTTTACCAAATATTTTTAAATATGATCAAGTAGCTATATTAGAACCATTTATTGAAAATTTAGTAGAATATAACATTGCAGTTGGAGTATTAAATAATAAATTAGTTACTTCTGCTATAGAAAAGCCAAAATGTCATAGTGATCTATTAGATTTCAAACAAAAATATATGGGTAATCACCAAGAAAAAAATAATACCAATAAATTTGGAGGCAAATCTTCAGGGATCAATACTGGAATGTTAACTATGACTAGAGAATTTCATCCACAATTAGATCCTATTCATGAAAAAAAATTACGTCATTGGGCAGAATTAGCATTTACTTCGGTATATGGATCTGGTTTTCCAAGAATTGATTTTTTATGCAATAGCAAAACTAAAGAAATTTGGCTAAACGAAATTAATCCTTGCCCAGGATCTTTTGGTTTTTATTTATGGGAAATAAGTAACTATAATTTATTATTTACTGAATTATTAAATGCACTATTATTAGAAGCAGAATTATTATTTAACAAACAACAACTTCCTTCCGATCCAACTCCTAAAGATGCTAGATTATTCCCAAGAAAACAGTAAATCATTTAAAACCATAAAAATAGTGTAATTACATTTATATAATAATTATTTAATAAAAACATAAGTAATTACAACAAAATAATAAATAAAACTTGCTTGTTAATTAAAATTTTTTAATAATAGTAACCTTACATATAAGAAAAAATTATTTTAATTAAAAATTTTAAAGAGGTTGACTTATGAAACGTACAAACGACAAGCGTATGCGCTTAATTAATAGTGCAGATCAATTATTTCATCAACAAGGAATAAATACCACTACCCTTGCTAATATAGCACAATTAGCCGATGTTCCTTTAGGAAATGTTTATTATTATTTTAAATCCAAAGAATCGATAGTTTTTGCAATCATTGAACATCGTTTAAAAATGCTACAACAAATATTTGAAGAATTAAATTTGCTAGCTGATCCAAAAAGTAGAATTAAAGGATTAATCGAAAAATTAACGATAAATAATGAAAATATACTTAACTTTGGAGATCCTATTGGAAATTTATGCTTAGAACTTAGTAAAAATCCTAATGAGTTACATCAAGCTGCAATTAAATTAATGCAGGCTTTAATAACTTGGTGTGAAACTCAATTTGTAGCGATAGGTAAACAAGCAAACGCCACCCAATTAGCTATGCATTTACTCTGTAATTTACAAGGTATAAGCTTATTTACGGTTATATTTAAAGATCAAAATTATCTTAAAGAATATTATAATTTTTTAATTAATTGGGTTAATGAAATATAAATAATATTAAATAAATATTAATCAATAAATTATTAATATTGTTTATCATTACAAATAGAGTACTCACTATCTGGGTTTCTATTTGTAATGATTTTTTATATAATTAATTTCTAATTATCACACCCACAACATCCATCTGATTAACTTAATATTTATACTTGCATAAATTTAATAACCACATTATCTTGTACTTTACAAAGATTCAACAACTATATATTGATTTTACTAGCTTATTAAATATTCTTTGGAGTATTGCAATGTCTATCGCTATAAAAAGTTTAAACACTACTAATGATAAACAACTAAAAAAACCAACTAACTATTTTAAAATAATTAAACGTGATGGAAAGGTTACTAATTTTGATTCTAGTAAAATTTCAATAGCAATTGCCAAGGCTTTTTTAGAAGAAGAAGGTCCTAAAAATCTTAATTCTGCCAGAGTCCACGATTTAATTAGTAAGTTAACAATTGAAGTATGTGATGCTTTAAGTAAATCATTTGAAAATAATTGCAGTATTCATATTGAAGATGTTCAAGACCAAGTAGAATTAGCATTTATGCGCAATGGTTTTCATAAAATAGCTAGATCTTACGTACTATATAGGGAAGAACATCGTAAATTGCGTGAAACTAGCAAGCAACAACTTGAACATGATCATAATTATATTCTAAACATAAAAGTTACTTTAGATAACGACGATTTAGTACCATTAGATTTACAGCGTATAGAAGAAACTGTAAATGAAGCATGTGCAAACTTAGAATTTACAGATCCAAAACTTATTATTAAAGATACTTTAAAAAATTTATTTGATGGAGTTACCATTAAAGATGTTTATAAAAGTTTAATTATGAGTGCAAGAACTTTAATTGAAATCGAACCTAATTATAGTTATGTAGCAGCTAGATTATTATTACAAAACATTCAAAAAGAAGTTGGCAATCTTTTAGGTATTCCAATTGCCAATAACTTTCAACAAATGCATAAATATTATGGACTTTCGTTAATCAATTCTATTCAATATGGGATAAAATTAGGCAGATTAGATCCTAAATTAAACAAATTTAATTTGGAATTATTAATTGATGCACTTAAACCAGAAAGAGACCAACAATTTAATTATTTAGGTTTACAAACTTTATATGATAGATATTTTTTACACGACAATGATCTGCGTTATGAATTGCCTCAAGTCTTTTTTATGCGTATAGCGATGGGATTAGCTCTTAATGAAACATATCCTGAATTACAAGCAATAGAATTTTATAATGTACTATCTAGTTTTGATTTTATGAGCTCTACTCCTACTTTATTTAATTCAGGAACTGTAAGATCTCAATTATCTAGTTGTTATCTATCCACTATCCCTGACGATTTAAGTGAAATCTACAATGCTATGCGAGATAATGCTTTATTGCAAAAATTTGCAGGAGGCATTGGAAATGATTGGACTCCAGTTAGAGCTATGAACTCTTGGATTAAAAGTACTAATGGTCGATCTCAAGGAGTTATACCTTTTTTAAAAGTTGCTAATGACACTGCGGTTGCCGTAAATCAAGGAGGAAAACGCAAAGGTGCAGTTTGCGCTTATTTAGAAACTTGGCACCTAGATATAGAAGATTTCTTAGAATTACGTAAAAATACTGGAGATGAAAGACGTAGGACTCATGACATGAATACTGCCAACTGGATCCCCGATCTCTTTATGAAAAGAGTAATTGAGAATAAAGAATGGACTTTATTTTCTCCGGAAGAAGTTCCTAATCTACATGATTTATATGGTAATGATTTTGAAAATGCTTACATAGAATATGAAGAACAAACTAAAACTGGTGAAATTAAAAATTTCAAACAAATACCAGCCATTAATTTATGGCGTAAAATGTTAAATATGTTATTTGAAACAGGACATCCATGGATCACTTTTAAAGATGCTGCTAATTTAAGATCTCCTCAACAGCATGTAGGGGTCATCCATAGCTCCAATTTATGTACTGAAATTACATTAAATACTTCTCTAACCGAAATTGCTGTTTGTAATTTAGGCAGTATTAATTTATCTCAACATATAAATAATCAACAACTAGATTTAAAAAAATTAGAGCATACTATTAAAATTGCAGTAAGAATGCTTGACAACGTAATTGAGTTAAATTATTACTCTGTTGAGCAAGCCAAAAATTCAAATTTAAAACACAGGCCCATTGGATTAGGGATCATGGGATTTCAAGATGCATTATATAAATTAGATATTTCCTATCAATCATTAAAAGCAATAGAGTTCGCTGATATATCTATGGAATATATTAGTTATTTTACCATTGCCGCCTCTACTTCTTTAGCTAAAGAAAGAGGATCTTACCCTACATTCGAAGGTTCTTTTTGGAGTAAAGGGATATTGCCCATAGATTCTATTAATCACTTAAGTAAATATCGAGGTATATACTTAAATCAAGATAATACTCAAAGATTAGATTGGGACAATTTACGCCAAAAAATAGCTGAACAAGGCATGCGTAATTCCAATGTAATCGCAATTGCTCCTACTGCTACTATTTCCAATATTTGTGGAGTATCTCAATCTATAGAACCTACTTATCAAAATTTATATGTTAAATCTAATTTATCTGGAGAATTTACCATAATAAATCAATATTTAGTGAATGATTTAAAAAAATTAAATTTATGGGATCTAGTTATGGTCAATGATTTAAAATATTTCAATGGCAGTTTACAGCAAATCAACAGGATCCCTACAAATATAAAAGCTAAATATTTAACCGCCTTTGAAATTGATCCACAATGGTTAGTAGATTGTGCTTCACGTAGACAAAAATGGATCGATCAAGGACAATCATTAAACTTATATATGGCAAACCCATCTGGAAAAAAATTAGATCAACTTTATAAAAATGCTTGGCTAAGTGGGCTTAAGACTACTTATTATTTACGTAGCTTAGGAGCAACTGGTGCTGAAAAATCTACAATTGATCGAGGAGATTTAAATGCTGTTGCAATTAACAAAGTTGCTAATGCTTGCTCAATTGATGATCCAAGTTGCGAGGCGTGTCAATAAATAAAAAATTTAAACTAGAATCACATTCAACAAGAGAGAACATAAATAAAATAAGGATAAAATTATGAGCATTTCTTTAAATACCGCTACTACTTCATTAGGTGCTGCAACCGGATTGGAAATGATTGAAATGAATGCCGCTAGGATCCAAGTTGATGATAAAAAAATTATTAATTGCCGAGCAGATTTAAATCAATTAGTACCATTTAAATATCAATGGGCGTGGGAAAAATATCTAAATGCTTGCGCTAATCATTGGATGCCAAATGAAATTAATATGACTTTAGATTTAAGCTTATGGAAAAGTAAAGATGGTTTAACCCAAGATGAAAGAACTATTATTGAAAGAAATTTAGGATTTTTTTCAACTGCTGATTCATTAGTTGCCAACAATTTAGTATTGGCTGTATATCGTCACATAACCAACCCTGAATGTCGACAATACTTATTAAGACAAGCTTTCGAGGAAGCTTTGCATACTCATTCTTATCAACATATTGTAGAAAGCTTAGGTATGGATGAAGCTAAAATATTTAATATGTACCGAGAAATTCCAGCGGTATCAGAAAAAGCAGTTTGGTCCTTACAATTTACCCAAAGTCTTAGCGATCCTACTTTTAAAACTGGAACTTTAGCTACAGATCAAAGATTATTACGTGATTTAATTGCGTTTTATGTAGTCTTTGAAGGAATATTTTTCTATGTAGGATTTACTCAAATTTTATCTATGGGAAGACGCAATAAGATGGTTGGAACTGCCGAACAATTTCAATATATTTTACGCGATGAGTCTATGCATTTAAATTTTGGGATAGATGTTATTAATCAGATCAAAATTGAAAACCCTCATCTTTGGACGGAAAATTTCCAAAAAGAAGTAATTGAGATCATAAAAGAGGGGGTAGAATTAGAACATAAATATGCTATAGATACTATGCCAAGAGGAATTTTAGGATTAAATTCTAAAATGTTCAGAGAATATTTAGAATTTATTGCTAATCGTAGATTATTACAAATTGGCTTACCTAAACAATATAAAGATGCTATTAATCCATTCCCATGGATGAGTGAAGTTATAGATTTAAAGAAAGAAAAAAATTTCTTTGAAACTAGAGTTATTGAATATCAAACTGGTGGTAGTTTGAATTGGGTAGATTAAAATATAAGGTTAAAACATTATGTTGGAGATAATAGTAACTAAAATTATTTTAGGAATTAGTTTGGCAGCGCCTATTGGTCCTGTAAACGCTGAGATGATTAAACGAGGATTATCTACTGGCTTTTGGGGATCGTTTAATGTTCGTTTAGGTGGGGCTATTGCTAATATAATACTATTATTATTAGCTTATTTTGGTTTAGGAAGTATCATAAAGTATCCTAAGGTGATATTTACCATATCTACTATTGGAGTAATAGCTTTAACTTATTTGGGTGTAAAAAATATTTTAAAAGCTATTAGTAAACAACCACTAAATATAAGTTTAAATAATTCTAGTAATAATAATAAACAAGTAACCTCTCAATATTCAATTAAAAATGGATTATTGGTTGGATTTAGTTTATCTTTTGCAAGTCCAATTGGATTAATGTTTTGGTTAAGTACTTTTGCAACTAGTATGCAACAAAACTCGCCTAATGTTTTTAACCTTAATGATTTATTTATTAATTTATTTATTATTCTAGGGGTGTTAATTTGGGGATTTTTTATCAGCATGATCTTACATTTTTTTAGCAAAATAATTAATGAAAAAAAATTAAAAATTGTAACTCTTCTATCTGGAATAATTCTCATTTATTTTGGGATCAAATATGGAATTGCAAGTGTTACAAAACTTCATGCAATTCAATGATACTAAAATTATTTTAGTAACCGGAGCCAATGGGTTTGTTGGACGCCATGTGGCAACTAAATTATCTAAACTACCAAATTATGAAGTGCGTGCTTGCGTTAGAGAAAACAAAAATCATAATTTTTTTGAAAATATCAAAGTTTTTTCAAATTCAGATTTAATTAAACCCAATGATTGGAATCTTGCGCTATCAGGGGTTAATTGTGTTATCCACTGCGCTGCTAGGGTACATATAATGAATGATAAACCCAAAAAATCATTAACTGAATTTAGAAAAATCAATCTACATGCCACTATAGACCTTGCTAAGCAAGCAATCGCGAATAAAGTAAAACGATTTATTTATCTTAGTTCAATAAAAGTTAATGGAGAAAATTCATTAATAGGAAAACCTTTCACTGCTGATGATCCGGTTAACCCCTCTGATCCATACGCTATTTCTAAAATGGAAGCAGAACAAGCATTAATGTCTTTAGCTAAAGAAACTACTATGGAAATAGTCTTAATTCGTCCTCCTTTAATCTACGGCCCGGGAGTTAAAGCTAATTTTAAAACTATGATAAATTGGATTAAGCGACTGATCCCGCTACCATTAAATAATATTAAAAACAAAAGAAGTTTGGTTGCCATCGACAATTTGGTCGATTTTATTAAATTATGTATAGTACATCCTAAAGCTGCAAATCAAATTTTTTTAGTGGCAGATGGAGAAGATTTATCTACAACTGAATTATTAATAAAAATTGCTAACGCTTTAAATAAGCCGATATTCTGGTTACCTATTCCATTATGGATCATTAGATTGTTTGCAAAAATCTTGACTAAAAATAAACTTAATAATAAATTATTTGATAATTTACAAATAGATCTAAATAAAAACAAAAAATTACTTGGATGGGAGCCTAGAATTAAAATAGATTTTGCTTTAAAAGCAACTGTTAATTCCCTGAAAAAGTAATGATTTATAAATTTAGACCGATATAAATATATCATTATTGTAGGAGAATTTTATGCCCTACCAATTGGAAGCAATAGAACAAGATGCTATTGAAAAAATTTTAAGTATATTAAATTCTTTAAAAAATAAAAGTATAATGGATCATGAATTAAAAAAACATGTTACTATAAATTTTACCCCAATTAGCATTACAGAAAAAATTGTATATACACTCGTTTGTTACTCAAAAATTAATGAAAACATTATTGAAAAAATATGTTCGGATTTAAATATATTTTTATCTGCAAATATTTCACCCCCAAAAGAAAAAGAAAAAACTTTAAAATTATTAAATTCTTTTAAGATTTTAAATGAAAAATCCAGCAATTCAACAAGAGCATGCTGGGTGGTCAAAACATTAAAAGAATTTATATACTCCAAAAAATTATTAAATAACACTAATTATCTTCAACAAATAATTACTCAAATCATCATAGAAATCGAATCGGTGATTGGCTTGTTAGACGAGCAAAAAAATATTTTGTATACATGTTCTAACCAAAGATTTAAAGAAAAAAATTATCAATCTATTATTCAACAACATCATAATTTAAATAAAAAACTAGATACATTAAATGCAGAATTATTACACAAAAGTAATTTGTTAGTTACAAAAATAGAGACTATGCATTCTATTTACAAACAAATTACTCACGGACATAAATCTGTAGAAATTATAGATAATTTAACCATATGTAATAAAAATATATTAAATGTTTACATTAATAATGTAATCAAACAGAATTACTCTATAAAAAAGATTAAATGTTATATTAATCAACAAAAAGCACAAACAATAAATTTACATCATGAATTAATTAAATATAATTATAATCCAAATTATAATATTTTAGCCAAAGATAAATTGATGTTTTTTCATAAATATTATACTCAATGCGAAATTGCATTTGATATAGATAAGCTAAATATTCATTTACAAAAAACCCAAGAAATTTTATTAAATTACAAATACAAATGTTTAAATCAAGCTGATTATCAAAATTTAACAAATAAATTTCAAGTGTTGTTTGCCAAAACAAAATTTTTAAACAAACCAATTCATAATGCATTGTTTTTGAAAATTGAACAATTACAACAAAATCATCAAAATATTTGTAATATTTATAAAACAAGATCATCTCAATATATATTGTTGACCCTGCAACAAGAAAATTTTGTAAGTTTATATTTTAAATTTAATCCTAAGGTTAACAAATTTTCAAGAAAAATAGATAAAATAAATCTTGACAATCAACCAGAAGAAGTTGTTACCATAATTAAAAAAAATAATGACATTTTACCTTTAATGTATTCTGTTATAAAAGATCCACTAAACAATAAATTATTTGTTTTATTGCCTAGCAAAAGATCTAATATTATATTACGTAATGCTTCTGTAACATCGATACTTGGATTAATTGGAAAAGGAACATATGGAAAAGTAAAGTTAGCACAAGCTTTAACTGATTACTCAATTATCGTAGTTAAAATTCAAAAAGGATCAAAACCCGATCTAATTAAAGAAATGGAAATTAATAATGAAGAAAACATTCAAAAAATGTTAGATCAATTTATTGCTTCCAGCAAAATATATGCTGATAAATTTAACAAGTATTATATTTTTTCCAAATATATTGAAGGTGAAAAATTGTTGGATTATTGCAATAAAAATCCAGATTTAACTATAGAAGAAATTATAACGATTATCATAAAAATATTACATAAAATAAATTTTTTACATAATACTATCAACATTATTCATGGGGACCTAAGTTTTTCCAATATTTTATATGATCCAAAAAAAAAATCATTAGAAATTATCGATTTTGGTTTCTCCGGAGTTGCCGACGAAAATGGCATGATTAATTTTCCTGAAATAATTGATAACCACAGATCTTATATTGCCAAAGAATGTTACCTACTGAAAAAAGCTACTTTTGCATCAGATATTCATAGTTTAGGATGGTGGGTTAAATTTTATCTTAAAAATGAAAATTTTTTTAACAACAAAAAAACATCTTCTCCATTAAATTTTAAATTTATAAATTTTCTTGATAAAATGTTGGATAGTAATTATAGCTTTCGTCCTAAAATTACAGATTGTATTCAAGAATTTGAATTATTATTAGATGGCGCAAAAAAATCTAAACCAAGATTGAATCATTTATAAATAAAAACTATTATTACGTTTTAATTGAGATACTTTTGATATGTTGATTGATATATTTTTAGGAATATCAATTTTTTCAGATTCAGTTTTTTTTGTTGAAACATTTTCTATAATAGTAGAATTAGAATATTCATTTTCGATATTAAAATTTTTTTTAATTATAGTAGGTATAGTTATAAGATATAATTTTGAAGGAGGTTCATGTAACACAGTTTCTTTTAATAAATCGAAATGGAAACTTGATCTCTGTACTCCTATAATTTGATCAGCGTTTGCATGTAAATATATATTATTAATCGGATTGTTAGGTATGCTAATATGTTGACAGATATTAGTTATTTCTTGCATATTATTATAAAAATTACCATTGTTAGATAATACTCTAAAATTAACTCGATTAACTTGCGCAACCGCTCCCATTACTCCAGAAGATTGACCAGCTACTCCAAGCCAAAACCCAGATTTTGAGACAATATTATCTATATAAAACAATAATATGCTCTCCAATAAATTTTCCAAACTGATATTTGCATCATAAATTTTTTTTTCTAATTTAGCTAATTGGTGTTTTTCTTGAATAGTTATATTACAGTAATCATCAAGAAAATTTCCTATAAATAATCTAGCATAAGAAATATTTTGAGCATTTATCGGTAAATCTTCATGACCAAAATATTTTACTTTAAGGTTCTCTCCTAATTGTATAAATTTACTACGATAATTTTTTAAATTTAAAATTAATTTATATTGTTCATTAGTTATTAAATGATTATATATAGATAATCCAATTAATTCATTTGACAATAAAACTCCTCTTATTTCTGATTTTACTAATTCTCTAACAAGTGAATTTGTTATATTATCTTTTAATTGTTGCACTGCTTTAGTTCTAGCAATTGCACCTACTTCATTAGAACCAACAATTTTATAAATACTAGCTAATGCACAAGCTCCATCCTCGCCAGACACCTTGATTAAATTAAAATATTTAACCTCAGTATGTTCATTAAACCATACATATTCAGGCGGAACACAATTCATTGAAATATCTTTTACTACATTTTGTAATAATAATTCTAATTGTTGTTGATTTTCACTATTAAAACCTGTAGTACGTAACTCATATTTAGTTATGTTACAATCTTTATTCGTAACTGTATCATAGCTATTTAAAGTTAAATCCATACTAACATGTTTGATTTTTTTATTATTTTGATAAAAACAAGCTATTGCCGAAGAAAAATCCAAGTTTTTCAAGCATGTCAAAAATTTTATCATGTTAGCTATCATTTTAATAAAACTAAAATTTTTAATAGCTTTAAATAAAAATTGGTAAATATAAAAAAAATATTTATTTAAATTTAGCATTTATCTATTAAATACTTCAATTATCCTTTGTTTTAATTTGGTAATTCTTTGATAACCAATGTTTTTTACTGCAATAGCCAAGGCTTTAACTTCACCTACCACAATAACTAAAGATTTACCTCTAGTTACTGCTGTATAAATTAAATTTTTTTGCAATAAGGTATAATGATGCATACAAATTGGAATAATAACTGCTGGATATTCTGAACCTTGAGCTTTATGAATAGTAATTGCATATGCTAAATTAATTTCATCTAATTCATCAAAGTCATAACTAACTGCTCGATTATCAAAATTAATTAATAAACTACCATCTTCTAAATCAATTGCATCTATTCTACCAATATCACCATTAAATACTTCTTTATCGTAATTATTAATTGTTTGAATTACTTTATCTCCAACTGAAAAATCATTACCAAATTTATGTATAGTTAAATTGGGATTTTTAAAATTATGATTGAATTTTTGCTGTAATAAATTATTTAAAGCAAATACTCCACCTAAACCTTTATTCATTGGAGATAAAATTTGAATATCTTTATGTAAATCAAAATTAAACTTTAGTTTAATTCTTTCAATAATTTTTATCATTTTATCATGTAATTGATTGACATCTGAAAGTTTAATAAAATAAAAATCAGATTTGTTAGATTGCTTTGAATTAGATTGATCATTGCTATATTCTAAAACAGGTAAGTTTCCTTTGTTAATTTTGTGAGCATTAATTACAATTTGCGAATCACTAGATTGCCTAAAAATTTCTTGCAAAACCACGAATCTTATACAATCAGCATTAATTAAGTCTGCAAGTACTGATCCCATACCAACTGATGGTAATTGATCTACATCTCCCATTAAAAGCAATGTACAATCTATCGGTAACGCTTTTAATAAATTACTAAACATTATTAAATCAATCATCGAAACTTCGTCAACCAATACTAATTTGGCATCTAATAAATTATCTTCGTTATATTTGAATTTATTAGTTTTTGGATCATACGCAAGCATTCGATGTAAAGTTAAGGCCGGCATATTAGTAGATTCCGCCAAACGTTTAGCAGCTTTACCAGTAGGTGCGCACAATAAAATCTTGTTGGTTTTAGCAGCAATAATATGTAGAATACTTCTAGCAACTGTAGTTTTTCCAACCCCAGGACCACCAGTTATAACAACCAATTTGTTTTGGATAGCTGTTTTAATTGCTAATAATTGAGAATTAGAAAAATTAATTTTAGCATATTGTTGCATTAAATTAATTTCTTGATCAACATTAATTAAATTATGCCAAAATGGCTTGCCTTGATTTAATTGAAAAATCTTTTTAGCAATATAAACCTCAGTAATATAAATATGTTTTAAAAAAACCAAACAATCTTTTTGTTCAATAATTATATTATTAGCTAAAATTTCTTGGTTAATTGCATTTTGAATAATATCTTTAGATATAGATAACTGTTCTTCAACATTTTTAATTAATTCTTCTAAGTTCATGGCGCAATGTCCAAGGTTTGACCATTGTTGTAAAATAAACCTTATTCCAGCCTCTGCTCTAATAATTGAATTAGGAGGGATCCCTAAAGATATTGCTAACTTATCTGCAATCTTAAAACCTATTCCATGAATATCTAACGCTAATCTATAAGGATTTTCTTTTATTTTAGTAATTGCTTCTTCTTTATATACTTTATAGATCCTAATTGCTCTTGCTGTACCTAAACCATGTTCATGTAAAAACATGATTATTTTTCTAACTTCTTTTTGGTTTTTCCAGGTATCTATAATTTTTTGATACCTTTTAGCTCCAATTCCTGCTAAATTTAATAATTTTTCAGGATGATGTTCAATGATTTCAAATATTTCCACTCCAAATTCAGCAACTAGTCTTTTAGCAAACCTCGGCCCAATACCTTTAATTAAACCAGAACCTAAATATTTTTCTATACCAAATTTAGTATTAGGTTTAGTTAAATTAATTGTTTGAGCTTTAAATTGTAAACCATGGATCTTATCCTGATTCCAAAATCCTTTACAATGCGCATATTCACCTGCAGTAATATTACATCCAAATCCAATTACGGTAATTAAATTTTTAAATTTATTAGATGAAGATTGTAATTTAAATACACAAAAACCATTCATTTCATTATAAAATGTGATCCTATCTATAACTCCAGATAATTCTTCTTGTTGAGTTTTGTTTTCGATATTATACATATTTTTAATTTTTTTTAATTTCAATTTTTACTAGTTACTACTTGAATAGGAGTTTCATTTTCATTAATTTGCATATCAGCATTCAATTTAGAATTATTATTTACAATTTCTAATAATTGCTTATTAAAATTATTATATTTTAATTCCAAATTAAGCAATTCTTTTTGTAATTTACTTACATTATCTAGTTGTTCATTACTAATTAATAATAAAGATTTTTGAGCTTGAAGTAAACGATTAATATTAACGCTAATTGGTTTTAATTTTTCATAAAAATCATTAACAAAATTACACATAGTATTATACTCCACTGTATATCCGTTTAAAGAATTTTTAAGATTTAATAGCTTGGATTTTAAATTACTCAACATGGGTTTTAATTGTCTTAATAAAACTAAAGATTTTTTATTTTTAAATTTACCCCCCTTAGATCCTTCTAAAGATATTTGTAAACACAATATTTCGGTAAAATTACAAATATTCAATAAATATTCTAAAGATCCATTTAAATGCACCACATTTTGCTGATTATTAACTGGTACTGGCAAATCATTAAAAGTTATGCATGTGTTTTTTTGTTCACTAACCATATTATAGTACTGTTGACACTCATGCTGAATTTTAAATACTACAACTTCTAACTGATTTATCATATCTTTAGCGTTAGAAAAAAAACGTTGCTCTTTGTCTAATTGACTAGATACTAGAGTAACACTGCTTAAAAAATCATTATATTTGCCAACAAATTTTTTAATTTTAAAAGCTACTTGATCTAATGTCTTTTGAAACCAAACTAACATAGTGTTTAATATATCTGCAATATTGCTTGGAATATCTTCACTATTCATACTAATTCTACTGCTAAAATCTTGTTTAGCTATAATAGTTTTCATGAACTCTGTAATTTTATTAAGCTTTTTATCAGTTTTTTCTATATTAAACCAACCAATAAAATATAATACTCCTAGTAATACGAAAATCATGCTGCAACTAAAATAAAACATATTAATTAAAGGCTTAATTAAATTTTCTAGTAATATATTTTTATGAGTCTCAACTATTAAGTTTAAATTATTATTTTTAATTTCAGCAGAGTAACTAATGTTGGTTGTTTTATCTTTATTTTTAAAACTTAAATCTGAAATATTATTAATATTTGCTTTTAATAAAGAAGTATTAATAGTTTTCCCAAAATTGTCTGAATTAATTAAGCGAAAATCCTGGTCTGTTAAATAGATCTTAATTTTATCTAATTCTTTAGGTAATTGCATTAGATTATCAATAACACTAAGTTTAACACTTAAAATTAATACTCCTAAATTGGATATTTTACTAGCAACAAAACATACTGGTTCATAATAATCAGGAAAATATTCCGCAAAATTAGAAACTGCAGAATAATAATTATTAATTGTTGAATATTTTATACTATTAAATAAATTAGCAATTTCAGTAGTTAAAAAATTACTAGAATTAACCGAAGCCGCAAAATCAACATTCTTTTTTACTGAATAAATAATATTACCATTTAAATCTAATAATAACAGATCATTATAATTATAATCTGCAATAATTTTACTTAAATATTCATGATATTTATTATGAATAACAACATATTCGGAAATAGTTGGATTATCTTGTCCATGAATATTATATTTACTTTGTAAATTAATACTTCTTAGATCCAAATTAGATAAAATGCTAGAAAAATCCAACTTATCAATAACTTTGTTACTATCATAAAAATATTCTTCATAATTTTTAGATAAATTATTATAATATTTCACAAGTTCTGGATTTGGATAATTTAATTTTATTAAATTGTTTAAATTATCCTCATCAGGTTGAACTATAGCAATTTGTTCAAAAGCTAATTTAAATTCTTGAAAAGCCTCATTAACTAGATGATCTTGGCTTATAAATTTTGCTTGTTGTTGTAAATTAGTAAAAAAATTTTCTAATTCCTGTTTTTTAAAATTTTTGATTAAGATTAATTGTTCATTAGACTTATCTAAAAACACCTGATTAATTATTGACTTACTACCAAAAATAATCGCTCCGCTTAATAAAATCAAGATTAAAGCTATCGTTAAAATTATGTTAAATAATAATTTTTTATTAACTATCATATAAGTATGATGGATTACATTAATAGAAAAATCAAATCAATTATTAACCTTATTATGACTCATTGTGACCTCAATTAAAGTCAAATCATCTTGCTGAGGATAATTACCTCTAAAATCTGTAACATCTTTAACTATAGTATCAATTACATTTAAGTTTCCTTGTAATCCTTTAATAATACTAGACTTTACAGCATCTATTCCAAACATATTACCAGATATATTTTTAGCCTCAGTAAATCCATCTGAATATATATAAATTTTATCCCCAACATCTAACTCCAATAAAGTTAATTTACAATTAAATTTTTCTTTTTTTAATGAACCTAAAGGCATATTAGTAGAACTAAAAGATTTTTTTAATTGACCATTTTTAGAAAAACACAATACTTCCGGAGACCATCCATTCCATACTGATAATAAACCATTATTTAAATCTACCTCTAACACTGCAGCTGCACAAAATATATTGGCTGGTAAAATATTATGTAATTTTAAATTAAGCTCTATTAATAATTGTTCTAAAGTAAACCCCTTAAGAGTAAGCTTTAAAAATAATTCTGCTGCAGGAATAATTCCTAAAGCTGCAGATAATCCGTGTCCGGTAAAATCTCCAATAATAATATAATAATTATCTGAACTACTACGAGCAGTTAATGCTAAATCGCCGTTAAAAACTCCTCTAGAAGAAACATAGGTATTAATAAAATCATGTTTAGTAACTACTCCATTTTGAATAATATTATCATAAATATTTTTAGCAACTGTTTGTTCTTCCATCAAATCTGCATTCATTTTATCTACTAATTCTTTTTGCAAAATAATTGCTTTTCGCATTTCACAAATACGTTCCATAGCTTTAATTTTTGCATTTAAAACTATTTTAGAAAATGGTTTAAACAAATAATCATCTCCTCCTGATGCTATTCCATCTGATAAACTTTTTTCATCAGAATGAGCACTTAAAAACAGTATAGGGATCCAATTTTCTTGCTTTTGATTGCTATCATTTTTATTTAATTCCCGAATTTTTTTGGCAGTATCGTATCCAGACAATCCTTCCATTTCTACATCCATCAAGATTAAATCTGGTTGTTTATTTAAATATATTTCAACAGCAGCTTCTCCTCCGGTTGCTTGTTCAACTATATGTGAATTTTCTTCTAAAATTGTTTTTAGAATATTACGGATAGTTGCCGAATCATCTACAATTAAAATTTTCATGATTGCTCTAATATTGGTTGTATAAATATATTGTCAATTTTTAATAATATTATTATCTGATTATTTAAAATAAACATGTTTTTTACAAATTCAGGCTTAATATTAGTACCAAAATCTGGAGTGGTTTCTAAAATTTCTGCTTGTACCTCAAGAACATCTAACACATTATCGACTAAAATGCCAATGTTATTGATCTGACCTTTCAATAAATAATTAATAATTACAATACAAGTTTTTCTAGATATTACAGTAGCGGTTTTACCTAAATATAAATTAAAATCTATAACTGGTAATACTTTGCCTCGTAAATTTAATAATCCATGTACAAATAATGGTAAATTAGGAACTTTGGTTGGTAGTTTATATTCAATAATTTCAATCACATTCATAATATCTAAACCATATAACAACTCATTTAGTTGAAAAATCAAATATTTATTTTCTTGTTTATTTTTTATCGAAGAATTAATATTAGCGTTAGCCTTAATCATATCTGTCTGTAATTTATTATCTACTTCATTCATACTGTTACCTTAGAATATTGTTTTTGTTTTGTCATTATTTCAAAAATTAATCCTGTAATATCTAAAATTACGGCAATTTGACCATTACCTAAAATTGTCGCTCCATTGATCCATTTTAATTTTGTAAACATTTCTGGCATAGGCTTAATCACGGTTTGAATTTCTCCAATTAATTCATCTACTACAATTGCTACTTTATAATCTGCTTGTTGCACAATAACTGCAGTATGCAATTCGGAATTACTAGATATTTCCAACAAACCTCCCAAAATCACCCCAGGAAGAATTTTATTTCTAAATTGCATATGATGATTTTTTATTATAGATTGATGTTCTTCTTTAGTAATTTGAACACACTCAATTACATTCCACATAGGGATAACACAGGAAAAATCTTGGATTTTGATTAACAACCCATCAATAATAGCCAAAGTTAACGGTAATCGCAAAACTATTGTAGTACCAACTTTTGGTGAAGTATAAACTTGAATACTACCATGTAACTTTTCAACTTCTTTTTTAACCACATCCATCCCTACTCCTCTTCCAGACAAATTAGTAACTTCTTCAGCTGTAGAAAATCCTGGATTAAAAATACAAGCTAAAATTTCTTGTTCGGTTGGGTTGGCATTTAAATCCAATAATCCCATATGTATTGCATGTTTTTTGATTTTTTCCAAATTCATTCCTCGACCATCATCTGAAGCTTTAATAATTACTTCTCCATTTTCTTGTAATGCTTGCAAAGTTATTACTCCACACTCAGGCTTACCTAAAGCAATTCGATCTTCAGGTGGATCTATACCATGATCACAAGCATTTCTCACTAAATGTAATAATGGTTCATTAATTTTTTCTATAATTGATTTATCTAATTCTGTGTCTCCACCTTCAATTTGCAACTTAATTTGTTTGTTTTTTTGAACAGCAATATCTCTTACTACTCGATTAAATTTAGAAAAAGTTTCATTTATAGGTAACATACGTAGTTGTAAACTTAAAGTCCTTAAATCATCAATTAAATTACTTAATCTTTCCGTGGAATCTATAAAAGCATGAGTTATTTTGTTTTCTTTAATTAAATTATTTAAATGTGCCTGCATAATTACTATTTCTCCAATCAAATTGATGATCTCATCTAATTTATTGGCTTCGACTTTAATAAAATTTTTAACAACCTCATTAACATTTTCTTCAGTGCTAATTTTTTTATTGTTAGCTGGATTTAGTACGACCTTGGTGCTCTTTATGGTTTTTTTTTTTTCTTCCTCATCATTAAGATCTATATGCTCCTGAATTTTATCAGTCTGGATTTTGTTTTCCGAAGTTTTATTGTCCTGATTTTTATTATCCTGAGTTTTATTTTCAACAGCAGGTATAACAACTGGAATAATATTGGATTCTGCTACCTTTAAATTCTGAACAACTGGAATAATATTGGATTCTGCTACCTTTAAATTCTGAACAACTGGAATAATATTGGATTCTGCTGCCTTTAAATTCTGAATAATTTGTTGTTTATGTAAAATAGTTGCTTCTTTAATATCTTTTTTAACACTTTCTTCTAATAAATTATTTAAGCAATCTACAGCTTCGATTAATACATTAATTTGTTTGGCATTTATTACTATATTTGTATTTCTACATACTGACAATAAATTTTCAATTTCATGAGCAAAAGTGCTGAGCTCTTTAAAATCAAACATTGCAGCTGCACCTTTTAAAGTGTGAGCACTTCTAAAGATACTATTAATAAAATCTGGATTTTTTTCTCCTTTCTCCATTTTTAATAACACATTCTCGATTTTGGACAATAAATCTTTAGATTCCATTAAAAATATTTCAGCAACTGAACCATCACAATCCATAAATTACTCCATATTCTCATGATTATTAAGATCTTTATAATCTTCTTTATTGGCAAGATTCACATTTTTAATTAGTTTGAAAAATGATATTAATTCTTTTAAATTATATGCTTTACTAGCAATTTCGTTAGCAATTACTGCTAAATTGGTAGATGCTCCAGCATTTTTTTGAGTATTTTGATCGATTAATACCATTGCATTGTTAATTTGACCAACCACAACTGCTTGATTTTCTGAAGCTTGTACAATTTCTCTTACCAAGTCTGCAGTTTGAGCAATAGCTGGAACAATTTTACTTAAGAATTTACCAGCATCAGTAGATATATTGGTGCTTTTTTCAACTAATGCTCCAATTTCTTGAGCAGCTATTTGACTACGTTCAGATAATTTTCGAATTTCGGTCGCAACTACTGCAAACCCTCTACCATGTTCCCCCGCCCTTGCAGCTTCAATTGCCGCATTTAATGCTAATAAATTAGTTTTATATGCAATATCATCAATAATACTAATTTTATCATTTATAGAATGCATTACCGTAATTGTATCGCTAACCGCACTACCACCATTTTTAGCATCATTAGAAGCGCCAGTTGCAATGTTTTCAGTACCTTTAGCACTTTTAGCATTATTGGTAATAGAAGTATTAATTTTTTCCAAAGAATTACAAGTTTCATCTACATGTTTAGCTTGTAATTTAACCGTATTATTAACATCACCAGCTGCAATATTGATTTTTTTAGATAATTCCAACAAAGATTCCATTGAAATTTTAATGTCTAACATCACTTGTTGTAGCTTTTCTAAAAATCCATTTAATACTTCTGCAGTTTGACCAATTTCATCATGACTGACTATTGGAATTCTTCTAGTTAAATCTCCATCACCTATTAATAAATCATTGGCTGCGTTTAACATATTGTTAATAGGCTTAGTGATCACATATTTAGAAAAAACCACCGACATTAATGAGGTTATAATCAACAAAAACGCAGTAAACACCAGGATCTTTTGTTTCAAAATTTCTATCGGAGCAAATGCTTCTTTGGCATTTATTTCAGCAATAACTGCCCATTGTATATCCTGAATATTTAATGGTTTATATGCTGATAATACTAATTCCCCAAATACATTCTTTAATAATTTATTGCCAGTTAATCCATTTAATGATTCATTAACTGCAACAGTTCTTATCGGATACATACCGATCGCACTATTAAATCTTACAATTAATTCGATCATTTTTTTTACTTGTTTACTGTTAAATCCAATTTTATATAAAGCATTATAAAATGTATCTGGATCTTCAGTTAATAATCGGGGTTGATTACGAATAGTGTAATCATTAGCTACTAAATATCCTTCTCCAGTTTTTTCAAAACCAATTTTACTCCAAGAATTTTCATTAGTCATAATACTATTTATTTCATGATGTGGCATTCTTATCATTAAAATTCCAACTTGTTCATCATGATTAAAAATAGGAACAGCTATAAAAGCATCAAAAGCATTATATGAAGGGTAATACGGTTTAAAATCAGTTACTTTAGAAGAATTACTATTTTCTGCCATCTTGGTTGTTTGAAATGCATTATAAATATTACTATTTTTAAAAGAATTATTCAATATTGAAGAACCAAAATCTATTTCTTTATTTACACTATAAATTATATCTCCAGTTTGATTATCAATTAAAAATAAATCTTTATATCCAAAATTTTCTATATATTCATTAATGTTTTTATGATACATTTTATGCATTGCAGTATAACTACTTTCATCTAAAGCATCTAATAATTTTTTCTTACTACCCATCGGATTTGCATTTTTAGATATATATAAATATTGCGCTATTCTTCCAGCTAAATTAACTGGTTGGTAATAAATACTAGGTTGTAATTGATCGTTAGTTATTGCTAATTTTGGTAAAAATTGATTTTCATAATAATCATTCAAAGATTTATTAATTTCATCTGTTTTAAATTTAGATAATAATTCTTTGGGTAATTTATTAAAAGCAGATTTTAAATCTAACATCGCATTAACTATCATTTGATCTTTAGCTAATCCAATTAATTGACGATTAATAAAATTGAAATAAGCTTGTACTTGAGTTGCTTTTATTTCTCTAACAGAAACTAGTTGATTGAAGATAGTTTTTTGTAAAGAATCTTTTGCGGAAATATAGGAAATACAAGCAACAGAAACTATTGCTAAACAAGTAACCGACACAAAAGCTAACAAGACTTTACTGCCTATCGGAAAATTTTTTATGTTAAAAATCACTTTTACCTTTTTCATTACTTATAATTAACGACAGAAAATCTAAAATCTTTATCCTAAACTAAAGCTTTGAGAGCTAAGCGACGAGATTTAATTGTTGAAATTTATTGAGAAATACTATTTTCCAGCTGCTATTGTTGTTTTTTGACCTACTTAGTCAAACTATTTTCTACTGTTGTAGCCAATTCTTTAGTTAGCTAATTATTAATCTACTACATTTATTTGACATCTACCTGGTAATAGTTATAAGATTTTCTCCTCAGAGGGGTTATAGCTCAGCTGGGAGAGCGCTTGCATGGCATGCAAGAGGTCAGCGGTTCGATCCCGCTTAGCTCCATGCTACACTTAGTGTGTTACTTTGTTACTATTAATGTCCCCATCGTCTAGAGGCCTAGGACACCGCCCTTTCACGGCGATAACACCGGTTCGAATCCGGTTGGGGACGATTATTACTATACTTAAATATAAACTTATTCACTTTTTTTATCTAATTATAACTCTCTAAAATCCTCACCATCTATAGGCTTATCTATAAGCTTACCAACCTCAGTTCGAAAAAATTAAAAAGCTAATAGTTTTTCTCGTGTTCAACAATCAAACATAAGAAAAAACTTAATAGGTCCTTAATGATTTTCTAGGCTTTTTAATTTTCGTCGAACTGAGGTTCCCAGTATTGTTTAAGGAAAAGAAATTGCATAAATGATGAAATATTTATAAAATCATTAAAAAATAAAATATGGAAATTATTTATGTATAAAAAACAAACCACTCTATTAACTTCGAAAGAAAAACTATTATATCAAGCTGTATCTGATTTTAATTTCAACAAAGTGAAATTTTTTTTGAAACAAAATATCAATCCAAATATTATAGTTTATGGATATTCTCTGTTAATGATGGCAATTTTACAAAACAAACAAAATAATTTATCTTTAGTTAAATTATTATTATCATATAACGCAGATCCTAATATCCAAACTTTACCTCAATATACACCATTATATGTGGCAATTTGGTTTGGTAAATATGATATATTATTAGCTTTATTAGAACATGGAGCTAATTTAGATGAAAATTATGAAGACAACTTTGGAGGTAAACTTTTACATACTGCCGTACTATATCAATATGTAGAAATTAGCAAATTATTGTATCTTCTCCAAATTTAAGGGTAAATCCCTAATTAGATAATTTCCAAGCTGTGCAAGACTAAAATTCGTTAATGTCCCATCTAAAAAGCAGCTAATCATGGTAAGCCTTGCTCTGCAACAAGATTTGCTAATGATGGC
>CAIKKE010000092.1 GCA_903827925.1 uncultured Francisellaceae bacterium | reverse complement strand
TTTTATAATATATCCTAAAATATAATATATTATCTCTTAATAATTTTTTATTACACAATATATAAACATAAATAGTTATATTTAGGGTAAATTAAGATGGATTTTAAATTAATATTCAGTATATTTAAGGAAATAAGCCAAAGTTCTTGCTTTGGTCACCAGTTTTATTCCTTGTAATTTTTTTTTAAACATGTTTATTACTGGTTTTAATATACTTCTTCTTGAGCTGCAGCCTTTAAAAAAATTATTGCTTTATCACGATTAATTATAACATTACGCCAACCCTGTTCATAACAATAATGTAATGCCCATAAAGCCTTAGCATTTTTGTGGTTTTGTTTATACGCAGCTACATAACAACAAAATATAAACCCTCTCGTAAACGACCGTTTTTGAGAGGTGGACTATTTTAGAGTAAACTTTTTTTTATCATTTTTTTCTGACGGTTCCCACATAGGTAAATCAACTTCTTTATGTAATTGTTCCCCCAAAATGATCAATTTATTCCTTATATAAGGGTTGTACGGTTCTTGTTGAAGTAGAGAATTAAGTTCATTAAAAGCTTCTTCTTTTCTTCCTTTTTTTATCAACTCAACTCCATGCTTAAAGGCCAGGTGTAATCTATATTGTTTAATGAAATTTTTAAAAATATACAACATATCAACTTATTTGTTTTATCCATAACTATATTTGCTCTTTAAGTATACCAAAAAATCATTATAAAAACATTAACATAAATATCTATTAAAATATTTTTATTATTTATAACTAGCTACCACAGCTTATTTGATGATTTATTAATGTTAGTATAAATATCAGTAGTAGACCTAAGTATTGCTTGTTCATTTGTGTGTGCATCTATTACAAGTTGATCCAAATTATTTGGGGTGGTAACAATATAATCTCTAATAAAATAAGCGCTGTAGGTATAAATTTTAACTTATAAGTCATCTAATTTTACTTCAATAGCTTGATTTTTTTCTAATAATCTTTTTTTTATTAAACTAGTTAATTCTCGTTCTTCAAAAATCTCTACAAATAAATCATATGTATGGCAGGTATTAAATAAGCAGCAGGCTTATTATGATTTAAAATAGCTAAATGACCATGTACCAGAAATAAGCTTTAATTTTTTAGCAACAACTACTCCCGTAATGACAACATATTTTCAACATTATCGTGCTTCTAGAAATCAACCCCAGACTAATAATACTCAAACCATGAACTCTGTAAACCCAATCTATCATGAAGATGATACTTTAGGTTCTGCTGGTGTTCAAATAGCCAGTTCATCCCCTTCTCCGCCAGGTTAAGGAGAAGGACTTGTTTTTTTTCGTCTAATTAAGTTGCCGTGAAGATCATTGGAATCAAGTGATATTTTAGATTTTTCCTTAAAACCTCTTAATAACCCTATATATTCTTGTTGTTTGTAATAAGGTGGATCGTCATACTCGTCTATTTTATCAATACACTTTTGAATATGGTTTTCGCTCGTATACTTATAAGTTAATTCTATAGCGTCTGAACTATTTTGTGTAAAAAGATAAATTACTAGTTTGTAACTTGCTCCGGCATGTCCTTGTGCAGCGGCAATTTTTAAACAGTTTATACATTTTTCTAGATTAACCGTAACTCCAGCTAAACCTTTTTCATAGTAATAATGCATTGTCCACACGGCTTTAGGGTCTTGAGGGTTTTTTTGATACATATCTAAAGCCTGCCCAAGTTTATTATTATCAAACAGTTGCTGTATTTGTAATTGCCTCATAGGTTGCTCCTTAAATCAATTGATTAAAATTTTTATTAATCTTAATCAATTTTAAGGGATAAAAATATCCCAACGAGTTTATAGTCAAATTTTGTATATGGAACATCTCAACTTTATAATGCTAATTCAAATATGGTGAATTTAAAAGATCAGAATCCAAAAACCCTACATAAAAGGTACGATTTGACGTTAAACTAAATTGTCATTTAAGATTACAATAATTTACAAATTCTTGATTAAGCCTTATATATGTTTTTAACATATGCTCCCTATAAACCTCGACGAACTGAGGTTATTCTTTTCCTCTACCACCTTTAGGACCTACAGTATTACTGAAAACACCAGGAGAAGAAGGCTCTGCTATATTTTGCTCAACCAAATAAGGAACTTTTCCACTAAATAATGTTGATGTTCTAGAAATTTCACTATTAATTTTATTAATTAATTGATTAATCTGAGCTATTTTTTCTGGAGCTATATCATTATTAGAACCATCTTTATAATCTTTCTCTAATGCCATCAAATGAATATTTTTAAGTTTTAATTTTTCTAATATTTGAAGTAATCCTAATAAATCATCGGGCTTAAATTTTAAAGCACTAACATTTAATATAACTACCATATACTATCCATAACCATGGAATTTAGAATTTTCAAAAAATCACCAGCTAAGTTTAATTGAACTTCTGTTAATACTCTAGAACCTTGAAAATATTTCCTTAGCAAATCTTCATATGAAATTAATTCTAGGGACATTTTACCAGAAGAAGGATCAAACACAAGCATAGCTAAATCAGTATTAGCAGGAATTAATATTTCTTTTGATGACCCAGATATAATTTTATCGTAAATAGAATTTATAAGATAATATATTCCTAAAATTAATCTTTTATCATGTTTATTAATTTTACGAAATTCAACTTCACTTGGTTTAAATATATATGACAATGATGCATCATTTTTTTTAAATTCCCTACTAAAAATTTGAAATTTTCCCAAAAATCTACTTACTAATTCTCCAATCCCAATTTCTGTAGAATCTTTTGGATCTTCGGAAACAACTGTACTTTTGCTAATAAGCTTACCCGACAAGACTAAACTTTCTGTTTGCTTGGGAAAACCATCACCTAACTCTTCCGTAATTTCAAGAATATCTGAAAAATTCAAAGATAATACAGAATCATATTGTCGTTTGCCTGTTGTTGGTGGTAGTGCTTTTTTTTTAGACATATATAAAAACTCTATTTATCTTATATATTATAAATTAAATGTTAAAACCGTTCTAAAATTTTTAAAAATATAAAACGAAATTTCTTATTAACGAAATTTCTTATTAACGAAATTTCTTATTAACGA
>CAIKKE010000091.1 GCA_903827925.1 uncultured Francisellaceae bacterium | reverse complement strand
TACTATATTTAGATATTATAATAATTTATCATATAAAAAAACTCGATTTTTATAATTTATTTCTACCATAAAAAACAATTAATTTATAAAATATATAATAACAAAATTTATATAAGATTTTTTATAATCATCTTAAAAAGGAAATTAACAAGTTTCTAACAATACATTTGGATTATTTACTTTATTGTAACTTTGATTATACACACATTTAATTTTTATCTAAAAACCATCTACACATAAATTAAAAGCAAATAAATTATAACATTCATATTATTATTTTTTCAACTAACATTGGCCAAATGCAACAATTCCCGGATTAATTGTATTTGCCAATAGTTTTTTTAATAACTGAACTTTAAATTTATGATGATAATAAACACCCTTGGTAGTTTTTACTACCTTTTTTTATAAATTACCAAAAAACTCTACTACCATTGGAGAACTAATAATTATTAAATTTTTACTCTATGATGTATTTGATAATGGTTAAGCCCTTTGCCCCCCCCTAAATTTGGACACTTTTCGCTCACACCTGCAACTGCACTAATGTAATTACATTTAACTTCTAGTACTAACATAAATTGTGGGTAATTGAAAGTTTAGCGAACGCTTACGATCGCTAAATTTATGATACAAAATTATCCAAAAGATTTTTCGCAAGCTCAAGTGATTTTAAAAAATATTATTCCAAATACCACAAAACCAAATTTTAAAAAATAATATATAATTATTTTATTGCAGTATCGTACTTAATTATTTTGTGGAAATATATTTTTCTCTTTTAATATGTTTACTTGGAACATTTAAATTTTTCAATATTATTAAAGCTTCATCTATCATATTAGGATTACCACATAAATAAAATAAATCACTATCTGGATTTAAATTGAATTTAGTTAATTGATGCTGCACATACCCTTGATATACATAATCATCTACATTAAGAACCACATCATGCTCTTCTTTGCTACTACTGTGATCCCTATTATGATTTCTACTATAACAAGGATAAAATTTAAAATTAGGATATTGATTAGAAAAATCTATAAAATCTTTAGCATATAATAATTCTTCAACATTTCTAACTCCTAATAATAAAATAAATTCCAAATTTTTTTGATTAATTAATTGTTCGATCATATTTAACATTGCTCTAAACGGAGTAACCCCAGTACCAGTAGCAACTAAAATATATCGTTTAATATTTATAAATTCTTCTGGCTTTAATAAAAAAGTTCCAAACGGCCCGAGAGCATTAATGCTCTCTCCAAGTTGCATATTATGTAATTTAGTAGAACCAAGTCCATTAAGCACATAAGTTACCGCAATTTCTAAAATATTATCATTACTTGGTTGGTTAGCAATACTAAAATTTCTGCGAATTATTTCTGAATCTTTAGTAAATAATAAACTAATAAATTGCCCTGGAAGATAATTAAATAAATATTGTGTGTGTTCATCATCTTGAATAATTAATTTAAATTCTAAATGACGTACTCTAGCATTTAGCATATAGGCTTTTTGCAAGATTAATTTAAATTTAGCTAAATTAGATTTTAACATTAGTTATTACCTTATCATAATTATAATGTATTAATAATTTTTTTTTAATTATTTTATTTTTACTATATTAAATATTTATCTTGACATCAACGTACTATGTTGTTGTAGAATGCAAAATTATCTGCGGGAATAGCTCAGTGGTAGAGCATAACCTTGCCAAGGTTGGGGTCGCGAGTTCGAGTCTCGTTTCCCGCTTAATTACTAATATTAAATAACTAATTTCAAATTAGATTTTAATTTAATTATGAATTTAAATTTATTTAATTAAACAAATAACACAATAAACACTAATGTAAAACCAACAAAAGCACCGATAACAACTTTCACATCATTATCATGATCCTTTTTTTTCATTAAAATTCCTCTCTTAAAATTTTTTAAAAACTCAGGATATATTAGTACATAATTTATAATTTTTCTTAAATTTATTTATATATACCACAAACTTACTTAACTAAATATGGGTTGTCCGAATTTTTAGGGATGATCTCAACAACAGTACCTTCTAATTTTAATTTTTCACGATAAAAATTACTTAAATATTTTTTATAATGCAATGGCAAATTATTTACTTGATTTCCATGGATAATAATTCTAAATGGAAAATGTCCTCCTAAATGCGCATAACGCAACTTAATTCTTCTTCCTTTAGATAAAGGTGGTTGATGTTCAGCAATCGCTTGTTCTAATAATAATGTCAATTTATTAGTAGGAATTTCTTGAATTGCTGATTTAAAAGTCTTTAATATGGCTTGAAAAATTTTTTTTATCCCAATACCATGCAATCCAGAAATCGTAATAGGTTTAATAAAATTAATGAATCCTAATTGTTGCTGAATTCTCTTTAACAATTTTAGTTGTTCTTCTTTATATATTAAATCCCATTTATTAACAGCTAAAACTAATGATTTCCCAGAAGTCACTATACATTCTATCAATTTTAAATCTTGGTCTACTATTCCTTTAGAGGCATCAATCAATAATACTGTTATCTCTGAATCATTTATCGCTTGTAAAGTTTTAATCACTGAAAATTTTTCTAAAGTATCTTTTATTCTAGATTTTCTTCTTACTCCTGCAGTATCTATCAATACATACTTTTGCTTACCAAATTGAGTAGAAATATAAATACTATCTCTAGTCGTTCCTGGACTATCTAATACTACAACCCTATCTTCACCTAAAATATTATTTATTAAAGTAGATTTACCTACATTTGGTTGCCCAACAATCGTTACTTTAATATGATCTACATAATTAAAGTTTTCTTGATTAGTATTATTAAGATCATCATTATTAGAAATTTCTTTATTCAAAAAGATCATTAAATTTGTTTTTAAATTGTTGATCCCTCTATTGTTTTTAGCTGAAATTTCTATGCAATTTTCAAAACCTAATTTAAAAAAATCAATCCTTGCTAGATCTAAATTAACTCCATCAATTTTGTTAATAACTAAAATTACTTTTTTATTAAATTTTCTTAATTTTTTAGCTAAATCTAAATCTTGAGGGTTCAACCCTGTTCTTGCATCCACTAAAAATAAAATTATCTTAGCATTATAAATAGCTTTATCTACTTGATTAATAATTAATATATCATTAGATTTTTCTCCAGTGATCCCGGCAGTATCCACTAATATATAAGATTTACCTTCAATTTCGGCAAAACCATAATTACGATCTCGAGTTGTTCCAGGAACATCAAGAACTAAAGCCGCTTTACTGTTCGTTAAACGATTAAATAACGTAGACTTTCCAACATTTGGTCTACCAACAATTGTAACTACTGATAACATATATAAAATTATTCGAAAATTTCTAAAATTACTAAATAACCATCGTCTGTAAGAATTTGTAATTGCTCGCTTGAATTAATTTGAGGAGCAATAGAAATTCCCCCATGTTTCAACAAAATTCTACCTTTAATAAACCCGGTTTTTAAATCTAAAATATGTATATACCCTTCTTGATCTCCAACTACCAAATAATGACCATATTTTACTGGTTTAGATAAAGCTCGCCCCTCTAATTCATTTTGCTCCCATAAAGTATCGCCAGTTATAGCATCAGTCGATACTATATTACCAGATTTAGCCACAATCAATAAATTTTGTTGCTCTAACATAAATCCAGCATAAGAAGATAGCTCTTTTTCCCAAATTAATTTTCCATCTTCTAATTTAATTGCAACTAAATTTCCTTGATAGCTAATTGCATACACAACATCATTATTAACTATAGGATCAGCTACAATATCAGTAATTCTCTCTAGATCTAATTTACCTTGAGGATGAGAAATATTATATGACCATAAAACTGCCCCACTATCCTTATTAATTGCAAATAATTTACCATTAGCAAAGCCTGTAACTACATAATCCTTAAATATCACCGGAGAACTATTACGGTGTAAAGTTAAACTTGGAGTAACTGTAGATATTCTCCATAATTGCTTGCCATTAAGTAAACTTAATGCAGTTAAACCTCCATCTAAAGTATGCACAAATACTACATTATTATTAACCACCGGTTTTGCCACTGAATTACTACTAATTTCAGCATTCCATAAAATATCAGCATTTTTTGAATCTAAACAAAATAACCTAGCATCATCACTAGCTACTAAAATTTTCTCTTGAATATAAACTGGACCTGCAGTTATTTTGTTGCTATTAGGTAAAGATTTTTTCCATAATACTTTACCACTTAAATTACTAGCAATCACATTACCAACAGCATCTGCAGTAAATAACTTATTATCTCCTGAAGATAATAAAATTGCAGCATTTAGAGTGTATTCTGAATTTAAATTGCTAATTTTTTGATCTAATATTTTTTTAAAATGAAAAGCATTTTCCATGGGTAGTAAATTTTTTTTAGTAGTCAAATCAACTCTACGCTCTATTCCACTACAACCTTGCAATAAAAATTGTAATAATATATTTATAAATATCCCCCAAAATATTACACCTGTTGTTTTAATTTTTTGCATTTTTACTCCAATTTTAAATTTAAAATATAATTATTGAGTTTTTATAGATCCATTATTCTCATAAATTTCGTTAATCTTCAATTGTAACCAAGGAGCTAGAGTATTTTCAGGTAAATTATTAATCGCTTGCTGATATTGGACATTAGCATCAGCTAATTTATTATTAGCCACTAATAAATCTCCAAGTAATTCTTGATAAGATACCATAAATTTTTTAGCTGCTATACCTAAATTTATATTTTTTTCTGCTTCTGAAAATTTGTTTTGCAATAATAAAACTTTAATTAAACGTAAATTAGCTAAATGCCAGATACTATCTTTAGTATTTTGTTTATGAAACACTAAATTTAAAATTTTTTCTGCTTCAATTAAATTATTCTCCATAATAAATACTTTAGCTAACATTAAACCGGCTAAACGTGAATATGGAGTACGATTAGAGTATTTTAATAATTCCATGGCATTATTTTTCACAGTTAAATTATCATTAACTGACATTGCGTATAAAACTATATCGAAAATTTTATTTGCTAATAAATCCTGATAATTTCTATGATGTCTCCAATAACTAGTTACCCCAACCATTAAAATAGTTATTCCCAAATAAACTGCAATTTTATTCCCATAAATTTGCAACCAATTTGCTTGACAAGAATTTTTTAATTCTATATTTTCTACCATATTTTATCCTTTGTTAATTAAAATAAATTTATATAAATTTATTTATTTCGCTTAATTTTGTCGTAAATTGTTGTTGATCACTAGAAGATCTTAAATGTTTAATTGTAATACTATTATTAGCAATTTCATTTTCACCTAATACTAATGCAATGTCTGCCTCAGATTTATCTGCTCGTTTAAATTGGTTTTTAAAACTACCTCCTAATAAATCTAACACAAAGCTAAATTGTGGACACAGTTCTCTAATTTTTTCAGCAACAATAAATTTTTGTTGCAAGGCTTCTTCTCCTACACAAATTAAATAACCTTTAGGATTATTTATTGGAATTTTTTTATTTTGTTGCTGTAATAATAAAATTAATCTTTCTAAACCAATTGCCAACCCAACAGCTGCAACTTGATTGCCTCCTAATTGCGCTATTAAATTATTATACCTTCCACCAGCACCTACTGCAGATTGAGCACCTAATAAGTTACTACGCCATTCCCAAACTATACCTGTATAATAATCTAAACCACGTACAATATTAAAATTTTCCAAATATTTTATGCCTAATTTAGACAAATGTAATTTAAACAAATCATAATTATTTAAAGATTGTTCATCCAAATAATTAATTAATTTAGGAGCATTTTGTAATAATTTAAACATTTCTGGATTTTTGGTATCTAAAATTCTAAGCGGATTAATTTTTAACCTACGCTTAGAATCTAAATCTAAATCTTCATAATGATGTTCAAAGTAATTAATTAATTCTTTTATATAAATTTTTCTTAATTGAGGTTCTCCTAAGGTATTGATTTCTAGTTGAACACAATGCTCAATCCCTAATTCTTTCCATAACCTAGAAAAAATAGCAATTTGTTCTACCTCCGCATCACAACTATCTACACCAAAACACTCTATTCCTAATTGATGAAATTGTCTATTCCTACCTTTTTGAGGAGCTTCGTATCTAAACATCGGTCCTAAATAGCATAATTTTAGAGGTAAGTTTCTTAATAACCCGTACTCTAAACAAGCTCTAACACATCCCGCTGTACCTTCTGGCCTTAAACTTAAGCTACGACTTTTTTCATCTAAAAAAGTAAACATTTCTTTTTCAACAATATCTGTAGTATCTCCTATAGCTCGTTTAAATAATGCAGTTTTTTCAACTAAAGGTAACCTAATTTGTTTATAACCATATTTTGAAATTAAATTTAGTAAAATTTTCTCTACATACAACCATTCATGGATTTGATTAGGTAAAATATCTGACATTCCTTTAACTGACTGATATTCTTCTATTAAACTACTGCTCATTTGTTTGACCTATTAATATAAACACTTAAATTATAATATTTTAACCTTTTTCATATTCACTTCGGTACATATTATACTCAGGAGAATTAGGAAACAAATTTTTTAACAATAATCCTTGGCCTGAGATCTTATCTTTATAGCCAAGCATATTGGATAACTTGATGTTAAGCCATAAATAACTAGGTGTTAATTTATTTTTATTATTTTTATAGAATCTATTTAAATAATTTTCCGCAGCAGTAAAATTTTTTTGATCTAAACTTAAATTAGCTAGTTCCAAAAATAAATTAGTTCTTCTTGGATCATGATATAAAGCTTTGGTTAAATATTGTTCAGCTTGCTGTTGATCATTATACTTTAAAGCACATAAACCAGCGTTATTATAAACATCAGCAGTTTTAGTATACGACTTATCATTAGCAGCTAATATAAAATTTTTATTAGCCTCTTTATACCTACTATTTACACATAAAAATAATGCATATTGATTATAAAACAATCCATTACCTTTACCTAAATATATAGATTTTTTGTAATGCTTTTCTGCTTCTTTTACTTCTCCAACCATTTCCCAAAAATAGCCTATACCGCTATGAGATTCAGCTAAATTAGGCATTAATTCTAATGCATGCAAAAATTTCTTTTTAGCCCGTTCAGTATAACCTTGAGCTAAATAACTACGACCTAATTCTACATTTAATAACGCTGCTTTTTTGTAATCAATATTTACTGATTTTTTTATGACGCTTTTCGAGGAAGAGTAAGAAGAACAAGAGATAGCCAAAAGAATAACTATAGTTATCCAAAATAATCGAATAGTTCTAAATATATTTAAAAAATTAATATGATTTTCAGTATTTAAATTTTTATACATATAAAATTATTCCTTAAATTAAATTTAAATTAAAACATAATCGATCTATATTAATTTATTCTAATTTATTATAGTCTATAAGTTTAAATTATAAATTTAAACTTTTCATAATTATATATGTTAATAAAAATGCTATTTAAAATAGCATATAAATAAAATGAGGAAACAATACTGTTACTAACATTAACAATCAATTATAACAGTATTGTTTTTAAGTAAATACACTATAAACTTATTTGTCTAGCACTTCTAATGCCTGTAACATTATTTTTTTGTAAGCTTGTATATTTTTCATGGCATATTTTTATTAAATCTTCCAATGAAGATCTATCGAATGGATTGCTTTCTGTCATGTTTTCGAATAATTTTTCCAAAAACAACTTTTCATCAGATCCTTTTTTAAATGCTAATAAAGAAGTTTGTTTTAATCCTTTTCCTAATATAAATATATCCGAATATTTTGAACAAAAACCATTGCTTTGATTATTATAATCAAAAATTTCTTTAATTTTATTAATTTCTTTATATAGCGGATGTTGTTTTCGATGCTCAGGCAAATCTGAACAAAAAAATGTAACATTATTTTGTTGAAATTGTTCGCAAGCACTTGCAGTTATCATTTCCTCGCCATTTGCCTCATTTATTGCAGCTATTACTTCGTGATTATCAGGCAATTTTTTAGCAAAACCATAATCTATAATTTCTACTTTAAAATCTTGATTGGCTTCATCAAAATTTATTAATATATTACCCAAATTTAAATCATTATGTAAAATGTTTTCATCATGAATTTTTTTTAATTTTTTAAAAATTGATAATAATAATTTTAATTTAATTGATAAATCTAATTCTGGATTTTCCATTAAATATTTCTTTAAAGGTATTGTGTTATCTAATAATTTCATAATAAAACCTACTTTAAATTTATATTTTACAGGCATTTTTTCAGGATCATGTGGTTTTTTACTCCAACAATTTTTATTTGGTTGCACTTCTTGTAAAGTCTGGTGTTTAGTAACATTAGTAGTTATTGCTGAAGAAGTTGCTTGTTCTTTGGTTGTTTCTGTTAAAAATAATAAGGGAAGATGATTTTCTATTAGTTGTGGCGTTCCAAACAAAGATAAATGTTCTAATTTTAGTGATTTTCTTTTTAGAGCTATAGGATTTCTTTTTAAACTTATAGGTGAAGGTGGGGTAATTGGTAATTGAACACTGTTCACGAGATTTAGCATTGGCATTCCAGGAGATATCATTAATTTTTGTGGAGTGAGTTTTGGAGTTGTCGGAGTTAATGGTGGAGTAATTTCTTGTTTTTCCATAATAAAATTTCCTGCAGAAAAATGGCTATTAATTTCCGCTTCTTTATATGTTTCACTCTTGGTTTCAGTGAAAAATTCATAATAATCATCTTTAAAAGATTCTAATTCTAAAACGGATTTTTCAGCTTCCCAACTCTGTAATTGTTCTTGGTTTATTCCAGTAATTTTTATAGCATACTCCTTCTGAGTTTCTATATTTATTATTTTTTTTATATAACCAAAACAACCTTGTCCTATCCGTTCATTTATAATTAAATATATTTGGTTATTTATTTTTCGAAAAGAATATGGCATTCCACTTAGTTTCCTTGAATATTTAGTTTTTTGCGGATTTTCATCGAAATATTGGATTGCTTTGATATTTATCTCTTCATTATTAATATAATTTTCTATATCTTTTCTATCTTCTTGTTTTTTAATTGTACTTTTAGTCATGTTTTAACAACCTCTTTGTTTATATTAGTTATTTTATTATATTTTTTATGTTTTATTGATTTTAACGAGAATATACACGGTTTAATTTTGTTTATCTTGTTATTTCCTGAATTTATAGCTAAAATTTACATATAAGTCAAGAAATATCAGCGTTTACGTTGATATTACACTGATTTATATTTGAATTAACAAAGTTATAGTATTAAATGTAATAGTAGATACTAGATTACAAGCCGATAAAATCGTGGAAATTGCTTATTCTATAGATAACGTAAAAGATGTAGATACTTATAATTTAAAGGTTACCAATTCTAAACAATACTTAACTGATGCTCTGTTAACATCCGCAGTCAGAGGCAAAATAATTTCTTTAACTAGGAACAATAAAATTGGAAAAAATAAAATTCATGTTGAAACCACTAATGGTTGTGTACATTTATTTGGAACAATTGATGACGAACAAGATATTTCTATAATTCAAAGAGAAACCAATAGAATTAAAGGAGTAAAAGGAGTACATTGCAATATTGAATCTATAGTAGCATAAAAATACTTTATATATCCTAAAAAAGCATCAATGAATTGTTAGCACGTAAAGCAGTCATGCTTTTTGTTGATGCTTTTGGATCTAAACACAAATTAATTATCAATTGGTTATATAATTATCCAATTGTTCTTTAGTTAAAACAAAAATTCCCTCCCCACCATTTTCTAACTCTATCCAAGTAAAATTTAACCTTGGTTTTAATTTAATTAATTTTTTCCACATATTACCTACTTCTACAACTAAAATTCCTTGTTTAGTTAAAAATTGGTTAGCTTGTTGTAAAATTTTAAATACTATTTGCAATCCATTCTCTTTAGACACTAAAGCTAATTTAGGCTCAAAATGAAATTCTTTAGGTAATTTATTAAAAGTTTTTTCATCTATATATGGTGGGTTAGATACAATTAAATCATATTTAATTTTAGGAATATTATTAAATAAATCTGATTTAACAAATTTAATTTGAGATGCAGAGAATTTATGTAATTTTAAATTTTTTTTAGCTACTTTTAATGCATTACTAGAAATATCACTAGCATCAACTCTTAGCAAAGGATTATTTTTACTAAACTCATGATAACAAGCAATCGCAATACAACCGCTACCTGTACATAAATCTAAGATCCTTTTAGGCTGAGACTTAACCTGTAACCAAGGATTAAATCGATTATTAATTAATTCAGCAAATGGTGATCTGGGGATAATGACCCTGCGATCTACATAATACTTTTTACCAGCAAACCATGCTGTTTTTATAATATAAGATAATGGGATTTTTTTCTTTGCTCTTAATGAAGCAGTTTTTATAAATAAATCAACTTGCTGTTTAGTTAATGGTTGATCTTTTAAATTAGTTTCATATAAATTTAGATCTAACACATAACTAGCAATAAAAACTGCTTCATCCCAAGCATTAATACTACCATGCCCAAAATATAATTTATGTTTAATAAATAATTTTTGAGCCCAAATTAATAAATTTTTTAAATTATAATTATTAAGTTCCATTAGCTAAGATTGCTAATAACATTAAAGCCACTATATTTATAACTTTAATTAATGGATTAATAGCAGGTCCAGCTGTATCTTTATAAGGATCGCCAACTGTATCTCCAGTAATTGCAGCTTTATGCGCCTCAGAACCTTTACCTTCATAATTTCCTTCTTCTATAAATTTTTTAGCATTATCCCAAGCTCCTCCTCCAGATGTCATAGAAATAGCTAAAAATATCCCGGTAAATAAACAACCTAAAATCATAGCTCCTAAGGAAGTCAATGCCGCTGCTTGATCTACCACATAATTAATTAAAAAATATAAAATTATCGGAGCAATTACCGGCAATAAAGAAGGAATTATCATTTCATAAATTGCAGCTTTAGCTAAAATATCTATAGCTAAAGAATACTGCGGCTTATTTTTACCCGTCATGATTCCTTGAATTTCTTTAAATTGTCTTCTTACCTCTGCTACAATTTTACCGCTGACTCGACTTACAGATGTCATTGCAAAAGAACAAAATAAATAAGGCAATACTCCACCCGCAAACAATCCTACAATTACAAATGGATCTTGCAAACTAAAATCAATATTTAAATCAGGAAAATAGTATTGTAAATCTTGAACATAAGCACTAAACAATACTAATGCAGCAAGGCCTGCAGAACCAATTGCATACCCTTTAGTAACCGCTTTAGTAGTATTCCCTACCGCATCTAAATGATCGGTAACTTCTCGTACTTTAGGATCTAGGTGCGCCATTTCAGCAATTCCACCTGCATTATCAGTTATTGGACCATACGCATCTAAAGCCATAATAATCCCAGCTAACGCTAACATACTAGTTGCTGAAATCGCAATCCCATATAAACCAGCATTAAGGTAAGAAATCATAATAGCAACTATTATAACCAATACTGGCAATGCAGTCGCTTCCATAGATATTGCTAACCCTTGAATTATATTAGTAGCGTGCCCTGTAACTGAAGCTTGAGCAATACTTTTAACTGGCCTAAAAGATTTGGATGTATAATATTCAGTGATCCACATTAAAAGCCCAGTAGCTCCTATCCCGGTTAATGTACAGTAAAAAATATTTTTACCATAAACTAATTGATTAGCAATCGTAAAACTTTCATGCAAACCAAGTAATTGATCAGTAATAAAATATAATAGTCCTATGGACACCACAATAGTCGCTATTACCCCTTTATATAAAGCTAACATAATATTTGGCTTTTTAGATTTAGGATTAATTTTTACAAATTGAAACCCAATAATCGAAGCAAATATACAAAAAGCTGCAATTAACAATGGATATAATAAAAATGATAATATTTGTTCTGAACTAAAACCATTCTCTTGAGTAAATAATAAACTACTAAGCGCCATTGCAGCAACAATAGTAACTGCATAAGTTTCGAATAAATCTGCAGCCATACCAGCACAATCACCTACATTATCCCCTACATTATCAGCAATCACTGCAGGATTTCTAGGATCATCTTCTGGGATCCCAGCTTCTAATTTACCTACTAAATCTGCTCCAACATCTGCACCTTTAGTAAAAATTCCTCCACCTAACCTAGCAAAAATCGAGATCAATGACGCGCCAAAACCTAAAGATAATAATGCTTCAGTTAATTCTCTAGAGCTAAGATCTACTTGATAACCTAAAAATACAAAATAACCAAATACCCCTAACAAGCCTAAACCAACAACTAATAATCCAATAATAGATCCTGATCTAAATGCCATATTTAATGCTGAAGATAAACTAGTATGAGCAGCATGTGCAGTTCTAATATTAGCTCTAACAGATATGTGCATCCCAATAAAACCAGCTAACGAAGATAACACTGCCCCAATAATAAACCCCAGAGTACAATACCAATTTAAAAAATATTGTAGACAAATAGCTAAAACAACTCCAACTATACCTATAGCTAAATATTGACGCTTTAAATAGGCAATTGCCCCCTCATGAATAGCTAAAGCTATTTCTCGCATTCTATCGTTACCCGTAGATGCTTTAGCTAAAAATAACGCCTGAATGCATGCATATGCAATAGCAAATAAAGCACTAATCATAATCACAAAATAATATTTATCCATAAAACTACCTTAATCTTATTAAAAAATTTTAATAAATAACAAAAAAAACATATATAATTATTTTCACATAAGTTATAGGTTAGCAGCTAAAAAGGCAATAAAAATTTTTAATATAACTTATATCTTTGTTGGTATTTTAGATTACAATCAATAAAAATAATTGCATTTTAGTTGTTTTTGCATAAAAATCTAACTTTTTAAATAAAATAAATTAATTTGGAATAGGGGAAAATGACTAACAAAATAGATAAATCAGATCGATTACCAAATAATTTATTAGCATTTTTTTGGAAATTTGTTAAGCCATATAAATTATCTTTCTATGGTCAATTATTTATGCAGCTATTAGATAGCTTAGCAGTTTCATTTAATTCTTATTTAACTGGAAGAATTATTGATTTAGTAACTGATTATAATAGTGCCAGCAGTACTTCTTTATTATCAGTAGTTATTACCCCAATAATTATGTTGCTTTGTTTAGATCAAATTAATCAGTTCGCACTAGCATATTATGATTATTTAAAACTTAAATCTACAACAAATATCCGAGCAGATATTATGAATGCTATGTATGCTTATATACAACATCATGCTTATCATTATTTTCAAAATAATCATGCTGGGAGTTTAACTAATAAAATTTCAGATATGGCAAAAGGGGCAACTACAGTTTTAGAACAAATCGTAGCTCCTTTATTTAGCGAATTAACAACCAGCATGATTGCGGTAATCACTATGTACTTAGTCCATCCATTATTTGGCTTAATTTTAGCAATATGGTCAAGTATCTATTTAAGTGGAGTGGCATTATTTACGAAAAAAACCTTAAAACTTTCTTCGGTTTTTTCCGAAGCTAATAGCGTTTGTATGGGAAAAGTATCTGATGGCATTATTAATATTATCACTATCAAGTTATTTAGTAGAGCCAAATATGAAGAAAAATATTTAGAAAAATATGTGGCAGATTCTAAGTCTAAAAATCAAGCTATGCAATTGTATATGTTAAAAGTAAAGTATTTCCAAAGTATTTTTGTAACTATTTTATTAGGAAGTATGACTTTTACGTTAATCTATGCAAAATCTAAATCTTTAATTACTATTGGAGATTTTACTATAATTTTTTCTCTTTCTTATGTAGTTATCCATTCATTATGGTTGATTTCTAGTTATTGCTTAATTTTTCTAGAAAATGTTGGTATTTGTAAACAAGCATTATCAATAATTAGCGTTCCTCATGAAATTACAGATATTAAAAATCCACTACCTTTTAAGGTTACTAAAGGTGAAATTATTTTTGATAAAGTAAATTTTAGCTATGCAAATGAAGCTAAAATTTTTACTAATAAATCAATTACTATTAAAGGTGGAGAAAAAGTTGGCTTAGTAGGATTTTCCGGTAGTGGTAAATCTACCTTTGTTAGTTTAATTTTACGTTTATATGATCCATATTCAGGACAAATTATAATTGATGGGCAAAATATTTCTCAAGTTAGTCAAGATCAATTAAGAGAAAAAATAGCTATGGTACCTCAAGATCCTTTATTATTACATAGAACTTTATTTGAAAATATTCAATATGGTTGTTTAAATGCAACTGAATCGGAAATTTTAGATGCATCTAAAAAAGCCCATTGTCATGAATTTATTCAATCACTAGATTTTCAGTACAATACTCTAGCTGGAGAAAGGGGAATTAAATTATCTGGGGGAGAAAGACAACGTTTAGCAATTGCCAGAGCAATTTTAAAAAATGCCCCTATTTTAATTTTAGATGAAGCAACTTCTAGCTTAGATCCAATAACTGAAAAAAAAATCCAAGAAAGCTTGAATTACTTAATGAAAGGTCGAACTACTATAGTTATTGCGCATAGATTATCTACTTTATATGCTATGGATAGAATTTTAGTATTTAAAGAAGGTAGCATTATAGAAGATGGTTCTCATCAACAACTACTAGCATTGCATGAGCATTACTTTCAATTATGGCAAATGCAATCTGGTGGTTTTTTACCTTACAAACAAAATTTAGAAGATTATAATTAACAATTAATTAATATAAATTTAAATTATATTGCAAAATGTGGTATATAAAATATAAACATTTAAAATTATTAAGTTTAAGTTTAATTTGCAGTTTAACTGGGTGTCATTATTATAAATTTTCTAATGATTATAATAACCCTAATAATATTGCACTTAAAGCAAATTTAAACAAACAATTAAATTATACTAAAAATTTCATTATTACTAGTTATTCTAAATCTCAAATATCTCCACAAAACTTAGAACTTAACAAACAATTATTTATTTATATTGAAGGCGATGGTCAAGCTTGGATTTCTAGATATAGATTATCTAACAATCCCACTCCTAAAGATCCTTTAACTTTAAAATTAGCCGCATTAGATCCTAATCCTAATGTGCTATATATAGCAAGACCTTGTCAATTTACTGATTTAAAATTAGATCTAAATTGTCATAATAAATATTGGTCTGAATCAAGATATTCAATTGAAGTATTAGATGCTATTAACGAAGTAATTAATAATTTTAAATTATCAATTATTAAAAACATAAAAAACAAAAAAAATAAACCACCTCAATTAGCAATTCATTTAATTGGTTACTCAGGAGGTGCTACTATCGCAGGTTTAGTTGCAAGTATCCGGGACGATATAACATCTATTCGAACAATTGCAGGTAATTTAGATCATGATGCAGTAAGTAATTTTCATCAAACTACTAAATTAAAAGATTCTTTAAATTTAATTAATTATATACATAAAATTAAACATATTCCGCAAATGCATTATATAGGTGAATATGATCAAATTATTCCTTTAAATATAATTAAAAATTTTGTAAATCAAGTTAATAATGCCAACGATTCAAATCTAAATTGTGCGAAATATACAATAATAAAATCAATCGATCATTATCGAGGATGGAAAAATTTTTGGCAACATGCTGTAAAAGAAATACCTAAGTGTTAGTTTTTAGGTGGTTTAGTACAGGCCAGATCATCTAAATTTTACAAACAATACTCGACAAGGATCGACAAATATAACATGATCAAATTAGATTTTTATTGAAGTGAAAGAGTAAAAATCGGTTCGGTCGCAATAATAATGCTTGCTTTGTTGGCGGCATAATTACACCCAAAATGTTTTCATCGCAAAAATGCTGTAATTAACAGAAAAGTTTGCAAGAGAACCAAAATTAATTGTAGGCTATTGTTTTTAGTTGAACCCAGGGTTGATAAATCAGGTAATTTAAGATGCGTTTGCCCTACCTTAAATCTGCAGCTTAGTTTCATATAAATCAGGTAAGTCATTAGCAATTAACACTACATCATTCGCTTTACAATTAATATTTAACCAATTTTTGGCTTGTTCCCAAGATTCTAAACTAATTAATAGCTGATCCGCATTAGAATTTTGTTTAAAACCTGCTAAAAAGCTTGTAATTCTACTTGGATTAACGATTAGTGCTAAATCTACGTATTTAGCTGCTAATAAGCCTAAATTAAAATGCTCTTCTTCATGCTTACTACCTAATTCGATTAAACCCGGAGTTACGAGAATTTTTCTTCCTTCAACCAGCAGAGTTTCTTGAGCACTTTGTGACCCTTGAGTTTCTTGAGCACTTTGTGACAGTGGAGTTTCTTGAACACTTTGTGAGACCGGAGTGTCTTGAGCACTTTGTGACAGCAGAGTTTCTTGAGCACTTTGTGACCCTTGAGTTAATTTAATTCCCTTATTATTAGATGTATGCAGAAAATTTAACAACTCTAAACCAGATTTAAATCCTTCTGGATTAGCATTGTAAGCATCATCTATAATTGTATAATTATTTTGTTGCTTAATTTCCAAACGATGATTAACTTGCGGCATGGTTTTTAATGCATTAATAATTATCGGCATTGGAACTTTTAAATTGTATGCAGCTAAACAAGCTAAGCTAAGATTAGCTACATTATGCGACCCGAAAATTTGAGTTACAATTTGTTGATTAACTCCATCAATCTTCAAATCCCAAGTTAAGCCTGTTTTTAATTGAACCACATTGCTGATCGAATTGGGATCTAATATTTGAATAAAAGATTTATGCTCTTCTAAATATTTTTTAGCATAGTTGGTATTTAAAACTTGTTCATTAATAATCACCCTGGTTGCTGAATTTTTGGAATTATTAAAATCATTAAAATTATCAAGAGATTGGGAATTTTTAATTACAGCTTCAGCTAATTCAAATTTGGCTTTTGCTACATTTTCTAGATCTTTAAATCGCTCATAATGCGCACTACCTATAGCTGTAATGATCCCCAAAGCAGGTGGAGTTAATTGACAAATTTTATTGATCGAACCAACCCCATATGCTCCCATTTCTACAATAAAATATTTATGACTAGTATTTAATTCTTCTATAATAACTTTCGTAATCCCCATGGGAGTATTAATACTCCCACTAGTAATTAAAGTATGATCTGCTTGTTGTAATATATGCCCTAGAAAATGCTTAACTGTGGTTTTACCAAAAGAACCTGTGATCCCAACAATTAATGGCTTACATTTAGATAATTGAGCAATTGCTAATTTCCAGTATTTCTTTTGAATATAATTTTCTATAGGGATTAAACAAATATTAGCAATTATTAAATATACTGGAATTAAATGAATAATTAATAATAACTGAATTAAATAATTTTTTAAATTAATATTAAATAATATTATTAAAGCATTAACAAAATTAAAACATAATGCTAAATAATAAATACGCTTGGCTCTATCAGTTAAAACCAATGGTTTTTTAGCAAATTTAATTGGATTTTTTTCTAAATAAGCAAATCCACCTATAGGTATAATAATTAATATACATGAAATAATAAATTTTATAAAATTTGTAAAAAATATAAATTTATAAAAAATTAATAAATTTATACAAAATATTAAAAATAAAGCTATAGATAACCGTTTATCTATAGCTCGATTGTTTATTATCCATGTAAACATTCTATAATTATCATATTCTTGCTGTTGAAAAATATGCAAATAAACTAAATTGCGTTTTAAGCTAAAAACAATTATTGAGGTTACTAATAAAATGCTTAAGATTAAGTAAATTGAGTAGCTTGTTGCGTATAACATAGATTTCCTTAAGATTTAACATAATTACCATAATTATTAATAAATTTTTTCAATAAATATGCTACTTGATATAAATCTTGTTGTAACACACTCCAATGATCGTTATATGGAATAATATGTAATTTAGAATTTTTAATTAATTTATGTAAAATTTCCCCCATAATGACTGGAGTTTCCTTGTCTTCCATACCATAAATAAATTCTGTAGGACTAATAATCTTTTTAGCTTGCAGAGATAAATCTTCATTAATAATTTTTATTAAAATTTTCTGCATAATTGGATCCGCATTTTTATAATCTATACTCCCAAATTTAGTTTTTAATTGCTCTAAATATTTAATTTGTTTAAATAATAATAATATATATT
>CAIKKE010000090.1 GCA_903827925.1 uncultured Francisellaceae bacterium | reverse complement strand
TTTTAATTATTAATTGATTATAAATTTATATGTTAATTATAAAATTATGTAATTAATCAATTTAAGAAACAAATTTTAATATTTGACTATTTTTATAAAAATTGATAATGTCCATGTAGCGCTTTATAAAAAAGCGCAGCATGCAGATGTCTCGAAACACCTGCACGCCACTTCAACATTAACCTGAATAGGAGGTCAACGTGCAGAAACATTGTAGCATAGTACATAATTATTTTTCACTTCTAAATAATCACATTAATATGGTGACCAACTTTAATAATCAAGCAGATGCTTGGCTATTAAATGCTGACGATCTTTATTTTGAGGGGTTAACTGAGTCTATTTTTAGATCCAAGTTGATTAGTTTTCCTCAAAAAATTATCCTTACCGTACAAGAAATTAGCAATTTAAGTAATGCATATTTAGAAAAGTTACATTTACTTGCTAATAACCTGGAAACTTTAATGAAAATTAATATTGGTTCTAAAAAATAATTATTAATTTCTATGCAGCTGGTGGGGCTGGTAATTATTATGTTCACAGCCCCATATTTTTGTAACCGTTTACCTAGTATAAAGTATCAAAAGAAGAAATTGAAAAATTAAATATTTACAAACAAAAATTTCATGAGCATATTTACGAATAGTATTTATAGAACATCCTGTTTCTTTAGCTATCTGTTTAAGTTTTTTGCCTTGTTTATACATTAAATTAATCTCTAACACTTCGATCTCCTGTAACATTTTTTACCCCTCACTAAAAGTTAGTCAAGGGTTAAGTTTTGCTTATTTAGGGATCAATTTTCAATTGTTGCTAGGGACATTTTTACTTTGGTTTGACAATTGTTGTTTAAATTTGTTAGGTTTAATTTCATATAAGAACAGCTTTGTAATGCGATCTATATTATTGCAAGTTAGATAAGCCATATGGATAAACTAAGTAACAACCACTTAAATCAGTTTCCAGCTAATATATATTGTAAAAATGCTGATGGAGTTATTGTTTGGCACAATCCACATGTTATTCAAGATCTTAACCCAAAATTAGGCATCGATCATTTAATCGGGAAAACAGTAAATGATTTCTTTTGTCCACAATCTGCTGAAGAATGTCGCAATAACGATCTGGAAGTACTAAATAATTCAGAAACTCTACCTATACATGTTAAGCAAGAAAAGCTTTCATTAATAAATTTGGAAGTGCAGAATTATTTAACTATTACTAACCCTTTAGTTAATTCTCAAGGAAATATATCTGGTATTATGATTCATGCTATAAATATAAAAAATCTTCATGAAAAGACATTACTCGAACAACTGGTACATGGTGATTATATTTTTATGTTAAAAGAAATATTAATAATAACTAACCTCATGAAATTGACGAAAATTAATTATGAACTGTACCAGTTGTCGGACGAATTACAAAAAATTACGAAAAAGTTATTAATTAGTAGTGGGCTATATACATTTATAAATCAACAACTTTTACTTAATTATGGTAATGTAACTTTGAAAATTTAAATTTATTATAACTTTATTTTAATTTTTTATAGGATAGTATTTGTGTTGAAATTTTCTTCTAATAAAGATTGGCTATTAATTACAGCTCCTAAAATATTACAGATCCCTATACATGAAAATAAAGAACCATTATTTGATTTAAAGTTGCAAAATATTATTGCTTTTGATTTTAATAAAACATCTGATGACTATACTAAAGTAAGAAAAAGTGTTTATAAAAAACTTACTGAAGCACAATTATTGTTACCTAATAATTATAAACTTTGTTTATTTGAAGGATATCGTAGTCTAAATATGCAAAAAAAATTATTTCAAGAACGTTATGAACAAATGAAAAATTTAAATAAAAATTGGCAACACAAGGATATATTTATAGAAACAACTAAATTTGTTTCTCCAATCATTAATTTAGATGGATCTTATAATGTACCACCACATTCAACAGGTGCTGCTATAGATGTATAT
>CAIKKE010000089.1 GCA_903827925.1 uncultured Francisellaceae bacterium | reverse complement strand
GTAACCGTATTTCTCCTATATCTCATCTAGAGTATAGGTTTTCGGACGCCAGGTTTCAAGAGGTATTTTTGAGAGATCATTTTAGGCTAAACTGGATCCTTTTTGTTTTAACTACAGTGTCTCCATTAAACGGTCGTTTGTTATAAGCCAAAAATATTTATAAGATCAAATCAAGGCCATACCTCAAATTAAAAGATTACAATATGCTACTATTTAAAATCAAAAGGTATTGTTAATATATGATTACATGTATGCGATTGTCTGTTCGGGTAAAATTATAAATGAGGGCTTACTAGCTGTTCCCTAATTCGCATAGAATTTGTTGCCTCAATTAAATTTAGCAATCCTTCTAATTCTTGCTTCATAGATCCTTGTTTATAGTTATTAAATTCAAAATCAAATCTGGTATCACTTAGCTTATCTTGTTCTAAAGCTTGACATATATATATTTTGGCTTGCTGTATTTCAGGTGTACCTAAAGCATCTCTAGTAAAGTCATAAATAGCTTTTGCATGCCCCAATTCCGCAGATTCTTTTAAACATTTCTTTGCGATTTCTATATTTCTAGGAAGACCACACCACCCACCCATATAATAATTATATAAAACATGCAAGGCATTAGCTTTTTCTCCATCAATACAGCTGGTTTTTTTTTCTTTAGCCCATTTTAATAACCTTTTTTTATCATTTTCAATCCTGTCCCACAACATCCTATCCGATGATTCTTGTAATGATTGATATTTATGTAACATGATTAATCTCCTAATTACTGCCTAATGTAAGTTTACTTAACTTAAATGTTTCTATCTTTTTTATAATTTCAGTATACATTTTTTCTATTTCTGGCACTATATCCATAAAGGGTTTTTCTTTATTTATAGGATTATCTTTGCAATCTTGAATTAATTCTCTCAAGTATTTGATAGCATCTTCCGAAATACTTATACACACCCTGGAGTTAGAGTGAGAACTAATTGTTATTAATAACTCTTTAAAAGATGCTGTTCTTAAAAAATCTTCATTCTCACTAGAAATATCAACTATTTTATCAGCCCATGCCCTCAAAATACTTAGCTCTAATTTAATATTAGTAAATCTGTCATCATTTTTATGTTCACTAAAAATAAAGTCTAATTCAGTAATTAAAAAATCACATAAATATGACATTAAATAACAAAAATTATAAGACTTTATATTTTCATATATGTTAAATAATACTATATCAAGCTTATACTTGTTTTTATTAAAATCACTTAAAATGTTTTGTATATTATCTATTATATTTTCTAAGTGCTGATTTATAAAATAATTGCCGTCTTGCAAATATTTCACTAAATCTATGAATTTATCTCGTCTTTTTATATCAAGTCTGCTAGATCTAAAATCCATAATAAACTGTTCAACATGAATATCAATTTTAGTATCACACCTATCAAAATGACGTTGCCAAATCAAAGCAATATTCTTCATTGTCTCAATTGTTATAGTATTTAATTCCCTACCTTGTAATTCAGGATAATTCTCTTTAATGAGTTGAAACGCACTAGCTATCAATGCTGCTTGTACAGAATAAATATACGGCCCATTTACAGCACCATGAATAAAGTTTACCGCATTACCATCGTCTAAAAAATTCAGTCTTTTTCCATGAACTATAACTTTATTAATATTACCAAAAGTTTTGTTTAGTTCCTTTGGAATCAAACATAAAGCATGTAGGAAAGTAAAATCAAATTCATCTTCTCGTGATGTACAAGAAGCTATAAAAACGTTATCTTGGAAATAATATAAGTCTTCTTTTTTTAAACACTTTTTACCTGTTGCGCTGAATATTATTTCTGAATTTCTAATTAATTCTGATCTAGTTACTGTCTTGAATCCTAAAGAACTAGCCTCAAATTGTCTTATAATATTACAGTCATATACTATAACTTCTTTCAAATTTTTTTGTCTGAGGTGCTCGGCTATGCTTTTACCAATTTTTCCAAAGCCTATTACTCCAGCAACATTCATCCTATTTAATATAGTATGAGCTTGGGTCCTTTGAATAGCAACTGTTGATTCAACTATAGATTTACCAACATTATAATCTTCAGTATCTTTTAACTTACTTCTAGCAACGGAATATAAAGGCACCGTAATTATATACTTTTCATCTGACAATTTAGCTAAAACTTTTTCATATTTTTGATGCCCATTTTCAGTATCTTCCACTATACCAATAAATTTTTTATCATCTTTTAAAACAATACTTTCTCTAATAAATTTTTCATAAAACCCAGAAAAATACCCACCTATATCAATGATTATAAATTTTTCTTCTTGTCTAATATGGTCCTCAATTATTTTTAACCCATTATTAATAATATATTTTTTATATAGATCAGGGTCTACGCTAACATCGCTTAACAGTTGGTGACCATCAGGAATTGTTATAATAGCGTTACTAAAATCAGGATGGTTTTGTTTTAAATATTCTTGTACTTCTTGTGCGTTTGTCCTTTGCAGGCCTTTAGGAACTATTAAAGCAACACGCCCAATTTTTTTTATGGCTGTAAGATACGGGTATAAAGTAGGGGCCATGTGGCACACCAAGATAAAAGCAAGTTTTTCATTAGAAACGTTTAAATCTTCTGCTTGTTCCCGAACTATATCATCAAAAAATTTGTCAACATTATTATCATCATTACATTTGACTGGACTTACTACATTATTTCTTGTGATAAAAGCAGTTAATATACTACTTGAAGATGTTACTTCTTGTGGTTCATGTCCTAAAATTTTTTTAATTTCTTCTGATTCTTGGTCTGGCTCTTCTTGCATAAAAATTTTATCTCTTACCGCATTAAATTTATCATGAATTTTATTAAAGTCACAAAAACGGCTTTATTTTAAAAAAAACATTTTGAATTACTTTCACGGCTAATATGTATGTTGCTTAAGAATATTAGTAACACAATGATTAATATGCATCAATAGGTTAAGTTCAATATTCAATAACTACTATACTGTTACTTATCCACTAACTACCGCTTTATAACCCAATGGTTTTCTTGACTCTATCTGATTTTTTATCTTTAGACTCAACTGAAGTTGGCTCTTTGGTAACATCTCTAAATGATGCATTATAGGCTGGTAGCAACGCACCTTGTGGTGTTGGAACAGCAACCTGCTTTTCTGCTTTAGTTTGATTGAATAATTGTCCTAATAATTTAACAGCCTGCTTTGTTGATTCATAAATTTTAAAACAATCTACCATTTCCTTCATTTCTTCTGGAATTTTACTTGTAAACATAAAAAACTTACTCATTGTTTCCATTCTTCTTAATTCTTGCATATTTTGATCTGATAGCTTTGAAAATACTAATGATTTAATTTCTAAATACTTATTTAATTCTTCCAAAAGAAATATTTTTTTATCTTTTGTTTCTTCTCCATCATCAAGAATCAAATCTAATAATTGATCAATATAGTAATGTTCATAGGCATTAAAGCTTTTACTCCTATCTATCGATTTTTCTCCTTCCTCAATTATTTGTTTGTATTTTTCTAATGGTAAATCTAGCTTTGGATTTTTCGTGTATTCAACTGCTATACCTCTATTTTGTTCCATATTAGAAACACGACTTAATGGTACCTGCCATTTTAGATCTAAGAAAATTTTTTCTTCTATATCAAATGACGGGGAGATTATTTTTAAATTAAATTGCTTTAATATCCCCATAATTAAAAACTTCGCTTTTATAGTATCTATTTGTTCCTGTTCTCCATCAGCTATAGCTATGTAACTGATACTCAATGGCATCCCTTGTGCTGCACGCTCTGTATCCTGAAAGTGATAAAAAGCAACAGCCCAAATAGATTCTGGCTCAAACTGAACAGATGTAGGAGTCTCTTGTTTCTTTTGCTTATACTCATCTAATTGTTCTTTAACACCCATCCAGCAGGAGCTCGGAGTAGTTTGAATATTGTGAACACAAAATATACCTTTTTGAATAAGCGCATTAAAAGCATCATCTAAACGATTAAAATCTGTATCTTCAAGATCAGCAGCTAAAAGATTATCCACATATTCTTTAATTATTTGATCTAGTTCTGCACTATCTATTTTATCGCTTTCCTCGATTTCTTCCTTAATTTGTTCTTTAAGTTGACTCATGGAATCCGGCCATATTTTAAATCGAGCATTGATTAAATTTTGTACTCTTTCCTTAAATAAGGGTTTGCTTGATTTTTTTTCAGCAAGTTTTTGCTTTTTCATTACATAGCCCTAACTGTCTTCACAGTAATTTTTAAAATAAATTATTGTTAATTTATTTTAACTATTTGTCAATTGTTAGCCATTTTTAACAAATGCATGTTCTAGCCACAAATCACAGAAACCCAAAATCCTTCGTTTATCAGAATTACATTAACATCTATATAACCAATATTCATAAGCTTCTTTACTTTTGTATGACTAAAGGGGTGCGCTTCATTAATAACAAATTTGATCTTCTCAAGACGCCATAGGTATAGACAAATAAAATAAAAGAAATGCAATTCTATATTATAAGATGGTTAATTAGTATGAAATTTAGTTCCCAACTTGTCACTTATGCCAGAAATTACTACTAATTTTTGCTTACCCATGGTAAGTTTCTAATAATATGAACAATAACACGTATAATTAAATTAAAACAAACTTAATAGCATGTTTTTTATAGGAGTCTATATGGAAGATTCGGCTTGTTGGCAATCAAAATTTGAGGCCTGTGATTACTCTATTAAATTAATAAATAAAATTATATCACTTAACAACCAAAACAGTAATAAAGTACATTTAGATAAAATAAAGAAAGCACTTTATTATGCTAAAAAATATCACGGAACCCAAAAAAGAGACACTGGAGAACCATACTATTCTCATCCAATAGAGGTTGCATATATGGTATCAGATTATATATTTAATACTGATATTTTAGTTACTTGTATATTACATGATGTTATAGAAGATACTGCTTTTACTAAAGATCTTATTAAACATCTGTTTGGTCCAGTGGTTGCAGAACAAGTTGATAGTTTAACCAGAATAAAACAAGACCGGAAGTATAGTGTACCTTATGTACTTAATTTATTATGCAAACAAAAACAAGAAGATCTGTTACTTGTAAAATATTTTGACCGATTACATAATTTACAATCTTTAAAAATTAAACCCCCCGCAAAACAACGAAAAATTATTTTGGAAACTTTAAAAGAATTTTTACCGCTTGCAGCGCATTTAGGGCTATTAGTCTCGGAAAATCAGCTTGGTAAACTATGTGCAAACATAAACATTAGCCTAAAGGAGTTAAGCGCCGAGGAAACGCCTGCTTTCTCCTTTGTGGATAATTATCAGCCTCTACTTCTAGCTTTTCAAAATGCAAAATACCAAATGTATAACCAATAATTATAGGTAACATGATGATTATTATACTGAAGTGATTAAACCATTCTACCAAATACGCAATCCCAAAAGATACCAGCACATACATAAAGGCTCTGGATAAAGAATGAACCAAACACGGATAGGTAAATCGCTTAAAAACAGGGAAATGCATGTAAAATATAGGAGTCGCAGGATATACGGTTGGTACAAATGCAACGGCAAATATTTGTACTAGCAACAATTCGTGCGGACTCCTAATATTGTGCAATATATAAGGGCAAACCAATATAAAGACTATAAATAGTATTAGTTTTGCTTTAAGAATTTTTAGTGGATATATTTTATAACATAAATATGCTACTATAATATCGCTAAGTAATTGCCCTATAGATACTAAAAAATTTTGATGAATTACCTGCTCCGAGGTAAAATTAAAAGAAGTTTTTAAGATACTACCGCAATGCACATAAAAGAAATACATGCATACTGGCCAAGTACATTGGATCAAAAATAAAGATAAAGAAGTTTTTGTGCTGATCTTTTTACCCCATATAATACTTTTTTCTATTATATTTGCGTCTTCGTTTGCTTCTTGTATCTTTTGCTTAAGTCGGCGTTTTGCATCAGCAAATTCAGGAGTCTCTCTCAAGGTAGTTCTTGCAACACTACCTATTAACGCCACCCCTGTTCCAATCCAAAAAGCAATTCGCCAACCAAGAGCATAATTAGCAGAGGTAACAAGATAAGAAATGGCTAAAGCCACTGTTCCACCTATACTAGAAGTAACAGTTATCAGGGCTACTATAGGGTACCTGGCTGGAACTTTGGTTGTTTCTGTCAAATACAGTTCTGCGCCTGTCCTTTCTCCCATGGAAGAAATTCCTTGTAAAATTCTACAGATAGTTACCAACCAGGTCGCAGCAATCCCAATCTGCTCATAAGTAGGAAGCAACGACATAATAAAACACGAAACAGCCATAAGAAAAGTAGTTAGAATGACCGTACTTTTACGTCCTATAGTGTCGCCTAGATAACCAAATAGTAATGCTCCTAGAGGCCTAAAAACAAATGTAGTAGAAAAAGCAAAAGCAGAAATGATCCTTGCGGTATGTGGATCGGTTTTTGGAAAAAAGATGTCGTTCAAAAGCACCGCCATATGAACATAAAGCATGAGGTCAAAGTATTCTAAAAATGTTCCTATTTGTAAAAGACCAACAGCTTCTCTTTGATTTTTAGTTAAATTAGTAAATATACCCATTGTCTATCATGTTGTTTAGTCGCATACTTTCATTATACGACTAACCCTCAATTTTATTCTTCAATTTAAAAGTTATTCATACATATTTGTATTATAATACTTTGGCTTTAAACCGTTATTATTTTTAAAATTTTTTATGGTGTAGTCTAATTTATCCTGTCTGTTAATACGATAAAATATTTTATTAGCTTTACGAATTTATTTCTTAAGTACATAACTCTTTATCAACCAATCAAATATTTGAATGTAACATATTAGTAAACATGAAAACAAATTTTAGGTAATTCGTATACATTGAAAACTACAACTTGCTTTTTTTGAAAAAAGTTGTTTGGGGCAACAATAAAATTAACCTTCTACAATACGTAAAGGTAATCCAAACAAATTATAAGAACTAAGTTTTACGTTATATTCAATTTTTTTATATTTTTCTTTTTTGAGTCGAGCTTTTAATTATAAGCACAACTATTAACTGCTAGCGTTGTTTACAACGCAGATTGCGTATATCCTGTTTACTAGCGTAAACGAGTTTATAATCTGAATTGTTATATATGTATTTTTTATTTCTATGGTAAATTCAGATCTATAAGACTGTAGCTAATGTCTTGTATGCTTTGGCGCAATATTATTGATTGATAAGTTAATTCGCTTTATGCAGACCTAACTGTTACTTGCTTGATTTCAAAATATTATTAGACGCATAAAATATCTAACAATGCAGCTTTTTCATTTTAAAATCTACTTTGTTAAATTAAAGGCAGTCGAGCGGAGCGCCATGGATGGCGAACGCGAAAGACTGCCCAAAAAGCCGCTAGAGCGGCGCGTTAGTATGGATGAGTTAAAGTAAAATAGAAATACAGCTAAATTTTGTTTCTTTACTTTTTTTATAAAAATTAATTAAACTTCATATTGCCCTAAAAAATTGGAGCATTAAACATCCTGTCCTTAGCTTTTTACTGCCCCATTTCTATATTAACAATTATATTATCATCCCAAATATATTAAACCATATCTCGCATTAACATATCTAATATATTAGTCAACAATCTCAATTTGTTTAAATAAAACGAACTATTATTGCTAATTTCTTCGACAGTAACAACTATCTTTCTAGAATTACTTAATAAGTTTCTTCTAAAAAAATACTCGGTTAATGCTTCATAATAAATATCATGACCTTCTAATAACCACTCATTTGTTTGATTATTAAAATCTTTTACGATATTTATATGGTTTGTCAATAGTGAAAAAAAGTTTGATATTATGTTATACTTTTTGTGCATATTAGCCTCCAGTTAGGTTAATGTGAAGTGGCGCGTAGATGTTTAGTAGACATTCTGCGTGCCGCGCTATTTTTAGCGCTAAGAAGATAATAACAAGCTTTAAGATCTCCGTCAATATTAAGTATAAATTCTAGGTTTGATAAATATTTTTTTTATGCTTAGTAATTACAATTAAATAATATTATGATATAACCAATCATCATTAAGAAAAACCTAAAAGTAGCTTAGTCATTATTTATAGTAATATTTATAATTATTTCGATCGATTTATTTAAGTTATTATAACAATTATGTAAAACACGCTCTAATTTTACTCTATAATATTTTTAATTATTTATTAGGTTTATTTAGTAAATCAATTTTAAACAAATATAATTTATTTTTTGCTTACAGTTTTAGATCGCATAATAATAAATTTATTATTGCTAATTTCTTAAAATAAATTTACTATATTAATTAAAATAAATTTTTATTAAAACATAGTTTATACGATTAATAAAATTATTAACTAAAAGAGGAATTAATGATTTTTAATAAAGATCAAAAATCTAATAAAAAAATAAAAGAGATAGATAAACTTCATAGTCTACAAAAACGTGAAGCAATTATAACAACTAAAATACAAAAATTACACAAATCTATAAAATTAATAACTAACCGAAGAGAGTTAAGAAAAAAAATTTTAGTTGGAGCATATTTTTTAGCACAAGCAAAGAAAGAAAATAAAGTTCTAGAATTGAATAAAACTATATTAGCTACCTTAAAAAAAGAAGAAGATAGAGAATTATTTAATGAACAGTAAATTTATATTAGTTTTGTTCAAACACTAGTTCAGCATCTTCTTTTTTAAGCTCACAATCTTCCTTAGGTTCCTTAAATATATTTCTATGATAGCAAGGATCATGACGATCAGTCCCTTGTTCTATGATCCAAGATACTAAATTCTCTTTCATAAAAAGTACGCCATCGTATTTGGTAAATTGGTCAAATTGTTTAATATAAAAAGGACCTGTATATCTATACCCGATAGGTAAAGCTTTTTGCTCTTTTGTTAAGAGTTCTATTAACTCTAAGAAAGGATCTTCAGACTTTATATGTTCTATGTTAATCACTTTAGATATGTCTTTTAAAATTCCTTCATAGCTGTTTTTTAAAGTTTTTAAGTTAAATAATAATCTTGTTATATACGCTCGATTTTTTTTCATATTTTTTCCATAATTAGTTAATTTTATAACATTTAATTGTTGGTCTGCTCGTAGCAATATTTCAAATCTCACCTCAATTCTAAATCTTAAAAATAATATATATTTTCTAATCAAACTTCTATATGCTTAAGTAATACAGTTATATTAGCTATATAAAATGGAATTTTACACAAATCTCCAAACTTTTCTTCATAATTTAGGGTGAACACCAAATGGTTTTCACTCTTTCCTTTGTACTACTACTAATAAAATATTTTAACGAACTACAGGTTTTTAGCAAAGTAAACTTTTAAGTAATCCTAACTAAGTAACGATCACACCAACGCACTACAGCGCTTTCATTAAAAATACTGAAAAAACCATGATCATCGCTGATTATAATTTTATGTCCTTTCAAGCTCAATCTTAAATAAAATTGTTATCCCAGATTATCTCAAATATATCCCAAAATATCTCTAGAAAAATTATCATTTATATTGTTGCTTTTTAAGGGTTTTATTAAAGAGCTTTTTGAGTTCGGAATGTTTTTTATTATTTTTAAGATATCTTGCATTATTTTTGGGATATTTTGGTATACATTGGGGATAATTTGAAATGTAACTTTTGGTTGTTATGATCGAGCAGCAATCAAGCATTTACAGAGAGGATCAAAAATTAAGTCTTTTAATTAACCAAATAATCTAAAGCACATTCTAAGGCTTCTTTTAGCTGCAATAGCCTTTAACAGCAGGGCCCTAATTTCACAAGAAATTTTCGCTCTTAAAAATTGTTCATTTAAGTAAAATTTCTTAACCTAGATTTATAAAAAAATGGTTAATTATTTTGTTATTTATATAATAAAATCAATTATCAAAAACACCAAATCAATTCATTTAAAAAACTAAAAACAACGTAATTAAATGTTTTACAAAACATAACTAAATACACTATAAATTCCACCCCTATGCGCTTATGTAAGACAACCGCACACACTTTGTAAGACATTTAATTACATAAAAACTCTTATAGCATATAGGTTTTTTAAACTGTAAGACAATTAATTACAAAATCCGACACAATTGTAAGACATTTTATTACAAGATCTTAATAAAAACCATTTTTACATAAGTCTTTGATTTATAAGGATAAAACGCATGTACCACAGGTGCGTCAGGCGTGCGAGTGCGATCTGATGCTGTTTTAATGATTGTTATAGATAAAAGGTAAAAGTGATTTAATTTAATTTGCGAGTTAATCCTGATTAAATCAGGGAAAGTTTGAAAACCTTCTGGTGTTCAAGCAATCCTTACAAATCACTACTTCCAAGGAGTCTATCATATAACCCGATGTTCTGTCATCGGTATGTTACTCGGACATGCGAGATTGGTAACGATCTGGTGTGAAGCTTCGAGAAGAATGGAACCCTTTAGTCGCAAGACTAGAAATGTAGGCTGTGAAGCAAGCATAACGCTATTAGCATTAAATGGCGAGGGACTAACATTGAGTGGTATGGTTAATGTAAGTGAATCTTCGTAAAAGTACCGTGTTCTGACGACAAGCTAAAGATGCTGATAAGCTTGAACCAAAATGGTAAGTAGCTAGGTTATGGCGCTTGGTCACTCGCTCTAACACAGACAATACAGCTACCGGTATAAAGAAGGAACCTAACCCACTCGGTCATTAAAACGGAACAGAGTAAGTCCGATGATCCCTCTCAGAAAAGAGAGAAGATGGATTGCGAAATACATTGATGGATCAGCGGATAAAGGAGATCGGAGGAAGCAAAAGCCAGTTTGTAATGGACTGGATAGCGTGATATCACGCAACACGAAAGTGTGCCGACTTCCGATTGGTTATTAATTGCGAGATAGTTTGGAGAATCGTTGAATGAAGAAACAGCAAATGACAACTGATGGTAAATTACCACTAGTGGGTGCTCCTTCAGCTACCTGGAGCGATATTATATGGCAAAAGGTTGAATCAAACGTATATCGACTCCAAATGCGTATTGCAAAGGCAGCAAGAGAAAATAGCCCTAACAAAGTTAAAGCTTTGCAATGGCTGCTAACCCATTCTCTGGAAGCAAAGTTGCTTGCAGTAAAGAAGGTGATTAGCAGCAAGGGTGCTAAAACTCCTGGTGTCGATGGAAAGTTGTATCGTACTAATACGGAAAAGATGCAACTAGCTTTAAGTCTCAAACAAAGAGGCTATAAAGCACAACCACTAAAGCGGGTACACATTCCAAAAAGCAACGGCAAAACTAGGGCGTTAGGCATTCCAACCTTACGTGACAGAGCTATGCAAGCATTGTATCTGATGGCAGTTGAACCGGTGGCAGAGACGAAAGCTGATCCAAATTCCTATGGATTTCGCCCCTATCGCTCAACAGCTGATGCAGAAGAACGCTGTTTTAAAGTTCTGTGCAATAAGAAATCAGTGCAATGGATTCTGGAAGGTGATATCAAAGCGTGTTTTGATAGGATCTCGCATACATGGCTACTACAAAATATACCTATGGATAAAAGGATATTGAGGCAGTGGTTAGAAGCTGGATTTATTGAAAAACAAACGCTATTTCCTACTACTGAAGGTACTCCCGCCGGAGGTATAATCTCACCAGTGCTGGCAAATATGGTACTGGATGGCCTCGAAGACACAGTGCAGCAAGCTGCGAAAGGGAAAACCAAGCATAAGGTACATGCAGTACGTTACGCTGATGATTTCGTGGTTATGGGGGCTACAAAGGAACTGTTAGAATTTGATATCAAGCCCGCAATAATCGCTTTTCTAGCAGAAAGAGGTTTAGAGCTGTCGTTAGAAAAGACCCAAATAGTCCATATCAAAGATGGTTTTGACTTTCTTGGTTTTAATATACGTAAATACCAAGATAAATTGCTGATAAAGCCAGCTAAGAAGAGCATCACTACGTTTCTTAGCAAAATAAAGCAAGTGATCAAAAATCATCCAACAATAAAAACGAGCGAACTAATAGGCATGCTAAATCCCAAAATAAGGGGTTGGTCATACTATTATCGGCATGTGGTGGCTAAGAGGGTATTCGGTTATGTTGATGATTACATCTATCGGCGTCTAAGTCATTGGACCAAAAGAAGGCACAATAATAAAAACTGCACTTGGATAGGTAAGAAGTACTTCCATAAGCGTGGTAATTATAACTGGATCTTCTTTGGTATTAAGGACAAGAAGGATGGTAGTAAGGAAGTGGTTGAGTTGCAGAAGGCTAGTCAAATCCCCATTAAGCGACATACTAAAATCAAAGCAGAGGCTACACCATATGATCCTGATTACGTAAAATATTTTGCCAATAGAAAGCAAGATAGAAACAGTAAACTTTATCATTATTGGCTAATCTCAACGCTTAATCTTTTTGGTGAGGAGCAATGGGTTACAACACCATAAATACCCTGCTCGGTCTCTCTTTAGAGGCTGCATAATAGCTCGAGCTGTATGCGTGGAAACTAGCATGTACAGTTCCTAGGAGAGGGGATCACAGCAATGTGATCCTCTTATCCGACGGGTTATGTTAGTTTTGTGATTTATTTCTATCGTAAATTAAATTTTAGTAATTTGTTTAATTTTAAGATAATACATAAAAAATATTTTTGTAAGGAAAGCGTGAAAACCATATGGTTTTCACGACCAATCAGAGCTTAAAGT
>CAIKKE010000088.1 GCA_903827925.1 uncultured Francisellaceae bacterium | reverse complement strand
GTATATTACTATATTAAAATATTATATAAATATTATTAACAATGTTAACCAAATTACACAGGTTGTATAAATGCTTATGGAAAATATTTTACTAACAATTATTTTAATGTCATTTATTGTATGGTTTGTACGCTTTTTAAGTGACTATATTATTAAATTAAATAATAATACTCAACCAATAACTAATGCTTCTAATTCCACTAATCCTAATATAGAAAAATTCTCTAAAACTAAATTTTTAGCTAAAAATGTTATACTTACTTTAGGGCTTTTTTTATTTTGCTATATGTTTATTTCATTTATTACTAAAATAAATCAAGTTAATACCATAAAATATGCTGCTTATGAAAAAATTAACAAACAATCCCAAGAAAATTCAATGGATATTGGAGCATCACAAGATCCATTAGCTAAAAAACTTGCTCAAGGTTATTTCGAAGTACTACACCCTAAACAAGTTAAAACTTTATTTAGTGATGTTGCAGGCTTATATGAAGCTAAAGAAGAACTTTCAGATTTAATAAAATTTTTAAATAACCCTATAGCATTTCAACGTTTAGGTGCAAGACCACCTAAAGGGATCTTATTATACGGAGAACCAGGAACTGGTAAAACTATGTTAGCTCGAGCCTTAGCAGGAGAAGCAAAGGTAAGCTTTATTGCAACATCTGGTTCACAATTTGAAGAAGAATACGTAGGGGTAGGAGCTGCTAGAATTAGAGAATTATTTAAACTAGCTAGAGAATATGCTCCTTGTGTAGTTTTTATAGATGAGATAGATTCAATTGCATTTAAACGTCATACTAAAAATAATCCAGCTTGGTCTGCTCAAGCAGTAAATCAATTATTAACTGAAATGGATGGGTTAAATGATCATATTAACAAAGGCATTTTAATTGTTGCCGCTTCTAATCGCATAGATGCTTTAGATGGAGCTATTTTACGACCTGGTCGCTTAGATAGACACATTAAACTTGAATTGCCAACCCAATTAGAACGTAAAGAATTACTTTCATTATATTTAAATAAAATTATTACAGATCCAGAAATTAATGCTGAACAATTAGCTAAAATAACTACTGGTTTTTCTAGTGCAGAATTAGTAAATTTAGTAAATGAAGCAGCTATAGAAGCAACTAAAAATAATAAACCTAATGTAGATTTAAAGTCTTTTGAAATTGCTAAAGATAGATTTATTTTAGGATCAACTAGAAAAGCTACTGTTATTTCTGATAAAGAAAAAAAATTAACTGCTTACCATGAAGCAGGGCATGCACTGGTTGGTTATTTTTTACCAGAACATAATCCTATCTATAAAGTTACTATTGCACCAAGAGGTCCTTCTTTAGGACATACTAATTTTGAAGCTTTGCAAGATCAACATACTCACTCTAAATTAGAAATAGAAAATATTATTACTAGTAATTTAGGCGGAAGAATTGCTGAAGAATTAATTTTTGGCAAAAACAATACCACCACTGGTGCAGAAAATGATTTACGTAACGCAACTACATTAGCCCATAATATGGTAACCAAATGGGGTTACTCTGAAAAATTAGGTCTAATTTATTCTGCAGAGCATGATTTAAAATTTATATCTGATCAAGTTATTGAAACTGAAGTAAAATTCATATTACAAAATTGCTATAAAAAAGCCAAAGAATTATTAACTAATCACAAAGATAAATTGCATCTATTAGCTAGTGCCTTATTAGAACACGAAACGTTAGATAAAGAACAAATTCATAAAATTTTAGGCGCTAGACCTAATTAATTAAATTTAAATTTTTTTAATTACTCAAGATTTTAATAACATTCTAGTTTTATTAGGATCTTTCGTTAATGTTCGATAAATTTCAATACGGTCACCATGCTTAATATTGGTGGTATTTAAATCTTTAATTTTTCCAAAGATCCCTACTTTATTGATTTTTAGATCAATTTCTGCAAATAGTTCTAAAATTCCAGATAATTTAATAATTTCTTGAATATTAGTTACTTTATTTTCGATTTTTAGCATTAAAACTAACTGGCTATTTGCAGTATTAGCACTAGCATAAGCAACTTCTACTTCTATGACATTTAAATTATTTTGCATAAAATATTTAATTAGCTATATAATATTGATTTAATTATTAAATATATATAAAT